>JAZQIN010000212.1:0-4037 GCA_045541155.1 Faecousia sp. | reverse complement strand
TCCGAGGGAGCGTAGCGACCGTGGGAATCCGTTTTCTCTACATATTACGAGGAGTACGGATTGCCACGGCCCTTCGGGCCTCGCAATGACAAGCGTTGTATACGGTGCAGTGCTTAGTGCGCTAAACAATAATTTATTGCATGAAGGACTTTGGGGATGGACTGCCGCCAATGATGGGTACATCAAAAAAACCGCTCCGGAGTACCGGAGCGGTCAAATCACAGGATATCCATTTCTTTCAGCTTGTTCAAAAATGCGGTGATGTCGGCACTGGCGGTGGCTTCGTCCACATCGTACTCTGCCAGAACCCGGCGCAAAATTTCATCCTCAGTCTCCACCTGCGGCAACAGGTCCCAGATGAACGCTCCCACCTCGGTCAGCAGGAACAGTCCGTTGGAATCGTAAATCGTCTTGCCCACCGGCACCAGAAACGCCTCACCGGCAATAGACCGGCGCATCAGCTCTTTTTTAATAATCATCGCAGTCACTCCTTATCAGTACGCATCCGCTCCATAGCGGCGAGGTTTGCGTCCGTCATCTGGCAGACATATTGGGGCACTCGGTCGAACCGACCAGTCTCGGTAACGCACACGGCGGCGCAGACCGAGCAAATAGGCCGCTTGGCACAGTTTGCGCACTCCACCGGGGTATGGATTTGTCTGGTCAGCTGCCGCAGCTGCTGCCATGCCGCATCAAAACCGATTTCCAGCGGTCGCACCTGCGGATCGGTCATCATGCCACAAGGGAGCATCCGTCCATCCCACGCCAGCCAAATGCTGGAGCTTCCGGCCCGACAGCTGACCCCTTCATCCATTTCCACAGGGCACTCCGGGGCTTCGGTACGGACGAAACGGCTCATGCTTTCCGCCCGCTTGTTGAACGCCTCCGGCGTGAAGCGCAGCTTGTCCCACAGGGCCGTCAGTTCGCCGGCCTCCTCGGCACTGAGCCGATGGCTCCGGTCCCCATCCAGCCGGATGGGAGGATACATATAGGCACTGGCCTTGACGTGGACTCCCAATTCCTGTGAGATTCGATGAATTTCTTCCACGTCCTGCTTGTTGTAGGGGGTAATGGAGACGTTCAACCGCACATCCACCCCAGCCTGTTTTAGCGCCCGGATGCCTTCCAGCACGGCACCGTAGGTACTCTGGCCGCACATGGCCCGATAGGTTTCCTCGCAGCCCCCATAGAGGGATATGTTCACCCGGAACGGTGGATTATCCAGCAGACGCTGGAGGATGGCCCCCTGAATCATGGAGCCGTTGGAATTGATGGAAACCAGCAGACCCATGGCCTTCATGGCATCGTAAATCTCAAAAAAATCTGTTCTGACAAACGGCTCGCCACCGGTGAGCAAAGCAAATACCATGCCCGCATCCGTCGCCTGCCGGGCCAATTCAATCCACTGCTGTGTAGACAGCTCCTGACGAATCGCATCGGCATCGTTCTCCTTCCGGTGGACGTAGCACATGGGACAGTTGAAGTTGCAGCGAGGTGTCAGCTCAAAGGTACCGCCGATGGGCACACCCAGCTTCGAGCCACGGGCGTGCAGATAGGTCGCCAAAGCCGGTTCAGCCTGACTGGGCATATCCATACCTCCTGTACGTATTTTCTAATATCTTATCATACATTAAATAGGATGTCAACGAAGATAGCCGGGCGTAATTCACAGAAAATTTACGTCACGTCGACGAAATGGCATTGCTAGACCGGAAAAAATGTGGTATCATACATTAAAACTGTCCTGCTTCGCAGTGATGGATTATCGTTTTTGCGCACAGTGATGTACTTTGGACAGCGTCGATAAACGATATTCCTTACATTATTAATAAGGAGGAATCTGCGGATGGAACCCAATCGGCCCAATCCTTCCGGCAATAGAAATAACGATAAAAACCCCGGAGGTAAAAAACCAAAGGGGAATATTCTTGTGGCCCTGATTGCCACAGCGGCGATTGCGATCATCATCATGTTCGTGTTTAACGCCATCACCGATAGCCAGTACACCGAGACGGAATGGAATGACTTCGTCACAGCCATGGAGGATGGTGAACTGTCGGAGGTAGAGATTCGGGCGGACCGCATCATCTACATGACCAAGGACGAGGCGGAAAAGGATCCTTCTGACCAGAAGGCCTGCTATACCGGCCTGCCCCGTGGCGGCGACTATATGGAGCTATCAAATAAACTGAAGGCCATGGACGTGAAGGTCACCACCGAAATCGTGGAGGACAATTCCGGATTCATGACCATCCTCTACTACGCCCTGATGATTGGTCTGCTGTTTTTGATGATGAATATGCTCACCAAAAAAATCGGTGGCGACGGTATGCTGGGCGGCATGGGCAAAAACAACGCCAAGGTCTATATGGAAAAGCAGACCGGTGTCACCTTCAAGGACGTGGCCGGTCAGGACGAGGCGAAGGAATCTTTGCAGGAGATTATCGACTTCCTCCACAGCCCCCAGAAGTACGCAGACATCGGCGCGAAACTGCCCAAGGGCGCACTGCTGGTGGGTTCGCCCGGTACCGGCAAGACTCTGCTTGCCAAGGCGGTAGCCGGTGAGGCCAATGTGCCTTTCTTCTCCATTTCCGGTTCGGATTTTGAGGAAGTATTTGTTGGTGTGGGTGCCAGCCGTGTCCGTGACCTGTTCCAGCAGGCAGCAAAGGTAGCCCCCTGTATCGTGTTCATCGACGAGATCGATGCTGTTGGTCATACTCGTGACAACCGCTTCGGTCACAACGATCAGACCCTGAACCAGCTGTTAGGTGAGCTGGACGGCTTTGATTCGTCCAAGGGCGTTGTGATTCTGGCGGCAACCAACCGGCCTGAGATTCTGGATAAAGCCCTGCTTCGTGCCGGACGGTTCGACCGGCGTATCATCGTGGATAAGCCCAACCTGCAGGGCCGACTGGATACCCTGAAGGTGCATACTCGCAAAATCAAGCTGGCAGAGGATGTGGATCTGAAGAAGATTGCGCAGGCCACTGCCGGTGCCGTAGGTGCGGATCTTGCCAATCTGGTCAATGAAGCCGCCCTGCGGGCTGTCCGTCAGGGCCGTAAGGCCGTAAATCAGGAAGATTTACTGGTGTCCTTCGAGACGGTCATCGCCGGCACCGAGAAGAAAAACACCGTCCTGACCGATACGGAAAAGCGGTTGGTCGCCTACCACGAGGTGGGTCACGCGCTGGTGGCGGCGCTGGAAAAGCATTCTCAGCCCGTGTCTAAGATAACCATCGTGCCCCATACCTCCGGCGCACTTGGCTATACCATGCAGATGCCTGAGGAGGAGAAGTACCTGCACACCTGCGAGGAACTGATGACCGAACTGAAAACGCTGGTGGGCGGTCGTGCCGCAGAACAGGTGGTATTTGGTGTTAAGACCACCGGTGCCGCCAATGATATCCAGCGTGCCACCACGCTGGCCCGGAACATGATTGCGCAGTACGGCATGAGTGAGGAACTGGGCCTGATGGCACCAGCATCCGTTAGTAATCAGTATCTGGACGGCCAGTCCTACATGGATTGCTCTCAGGAGACCTCCGCTAAGGTGGATAAGGCCACCCAGGCGCTTCTGGCCAAGACCTACGAGGAAGCCAAGGCATTGCTGGTCGCAAACCGGGCATTGCTGGACGAGATTTCCGAGTTCCTGCTGGCGAAAGAGACCATCACCGGAGACGAGCTGATGGCCTATGTCAATGCGGATAAGGCTTCCAAGGCGGAAGCGACAGAAGAATAACACCATCCCGGGGTGCTGTGTCACCCCGGGATTACTGATTCCCCCCTCCCTTTGCACCATAAATTATCGTTTAGCGGACTAGCGGCGAAGCCGCCTTGGCTCTCCCTCTGGGAGAGCTGGCACCGCCGAAGGCGGTGACTGAGAGGGTTTCGGCGCATTATATACCCTCTCCGCCCCAGTGTGCGCACTGGGGCAACTCTCCCAGAGGGAGAGGCAAGGGATTATGCGTTACTTCGCAAAACGATAATTTTTATTTCAATGGGGATTGTAAATTATTCATGTCCACACTTGCGCCGAC
>JAZQIN010000211.1:0-7387 GCA_045541155.1 Faecousia sp. | reverse complement strand
GCAAAAACAAAATACCATGTCATTCCGAGGGAGCGTAGCGACCGTGGGAATCCGTTTTCTCTACGGATTGCGAGGAGTACGGATTGCCACGGCCCTTCGGGCCTCGCAATGACATACCTTGACTGGAGTGCGGTGCTTAGTACGCTAAACGATTATTTACCGCAGAAAGTACTTTTTCGACAGTCTGACCGGGGCGTGTTGCAAAGCAACACGCCCCGGTCATTATTCTTCGTCCGGTTGCTGTCCATCGTGATCAGGCCATTGGCATTCGGTCAGGGTCATATCGGTAAAGGTCGCTTTGAAGGAAGAATCCTCCGGTGAGCAGGCGTAGATACCGAGACGGATTTTGCCACCGCCATGCCACATATGGCAAATACGCATCTGTGAAAAGGTTACGCCATCGGTTGAGCATTCGATGCGGAAGTCTTTCCCCCGACGGCTGAGTCTGTACCACATGGACTTGACAGAAGCATCAATGGCGGTGGTGGCCCAGTCGGAATAGCCGTTGTTGGTAACCACACTGCCAAGGTGCTGGAATTGCTCGTTTTCGTACTCAATGGATCCCTTCAGCCAGTTGTCGCTGTCTAAGTACAGCACCACGCCGCACTGGTCGAAGCGGTGCTTGCTGTCAAAGGCGGTTTTGACGGTGAAGGAGAAGTATTTCTCCTCGGTCTCCATCTGGAATACCGGGGCATTGTCGTTGCGGAAATGGTAGTATGTCCGCTGCCACAAATCGGTGTGGGGTTTTGTGATAATCTCAATCTTGCCGTCAGACACCGTAAACGCCTCCGGCTCCCGTGTCCATCGGAAATTATGGATGTCGAAATTCATGTTGCGCCTCCATTGATTCATATCCGGGCACTTCACCAAAAGAGCATTCTTAGAAACACCCATAATATTATAGCATCGATTGCATTGGATTTCCATAGGTTTTCGAAAAAGCGTCCTGATGGAGTCATCAGGACGCTTTGATGTGAGGGGGACCTCTAAAAACTCAATTTTGAGTGGGTGCCCGTTAGCTTCTTGCCATACCGTCCACGCTCAGCACCACACCGGTGATGTAGGACGCTTCGTCAGAGGCCAAGAACACGAAGGCATTGGCGATGTCCTCCGGCTGGCCCAGCCGACGCAGGGGAATCTGGGCAATCATAGGCTCGATGACCTCTTTGGGCACGGCCTTCATCATGTCCGTTTCGGTGATGCCGGGAGCCACGGCGTTGACCCGGATGCCCTTGGGCCCCAGCTCTCGGGCCAGAGACACCGTCAGGCCGTTCACCGCAAACTTGGACGCCGGGTATGCAACACCACTGGGCTGACCGGAAATGCTGACCATGGAGGATGTATTAAGGATTACGCCCCTGCCCCGGTTCACCATGCACTCGGCGGCTACCCGGGTGGCATTAAAAACGCCCTTTACGTTCAAATCCATGACCTTGTCAAAGGTTTCCTCAGTGTAGTCCATGAACGGCGTCCGCTCAGAAACGCCAGCGTTGTTCACCAGAATGTCTACGCAACCATACTTCCCCGTAGCCTCCCGGAAGGCAGCCCGGACGGACTCCAGACTGGCGAGGTCAGGTGCGATGCCTGCCACAACGGCTCCGGGGTGCTTTTCCCGAAGCTGCGCCACTGCCTTGTCGGCAGAAGCTTGCGAGCTGGCGGTCAGAATGACGGTTGCACCCTCTTGCAGGAATTTGTCTGCCGTGGCGAATCCGATGCCACGGCTTCCGCCGGTGATGATTGCAACTTTATTTTTCAGTCGCATATGCGCACCTCCTTTATCTTTGTAACCACACTATACCAGACATCCCCGAAACGTTCCGTGATATTATCACATAACCTGTGCCACTAAGCACAATTATTCAATCGGTCATCCGCAAAAGCCATGGGGCAGCTGTCCCATGGCTTTTGATTATTCACGTCAGGCTGGCACCGTCCAGCACCCGACCGGCTGTGGCATACCAGATAGCCTGATCCAGCAGGTCCATATCATAGCAGTGGATATCAATCTGCCAGCAGGTCTCGCTATTGGCATACAGGCCGCTGACAAGGAAAAAGTCCTTCCCTTCGTCGTACAGCAGAACGTAAGGAACGCCACCGGCCATGCCAACCTCGTTATGCTCCCAAAGACCGTACCACTCCTCCGCCACCAGCCATGCAAAGGAAATCGCATCATCGACACCCTTTTCGGAAAGCGAGTAGGAATAGGTATACATCTCCATGTTCTCGCTGGCATAATCGCCGGCCGGTCCCCATGTGGTGTCCACAGACCAATCGGGACTATAGCTGATTTGCAGGCCCTCGTACTCGGCGGTGAGCTGACCGGTCAGCTCCATCCGATCCCGGTAGACCAGTTCGCCCTTCTGGAAGGGTTCCTCGGTCACTTCCACCAGACCGCCACCAGCCAGCGCCAGCATCGTATCCTCGTCCAACTCCACGGAATTGACCTGAATCATCCACCATGTATCGCCCACCATGTAGTAGCCATAGGCGGTACTGGCGGCATCCTCCGCATCGTCCCACAGGAGCAGGCAGTCCACACCCTGCATATCATACAACCGGGCATTGTCCCAGAATTCGGCGTAGTGTTTCTGCTCCTCCAGTGCCATATCACCGGCGCTGGTGAAGTCGCCGTCCAGCGCTGCCACCGAACCGGTAAAGATATAGACTTCCATATCGCCGCTCATATAGACATAGCTGTTGTCCCGGTAGACCTCCTTATAGTCAGCGTCCAGCTCCAGCTTCATGCCCTCAAATTCCACAGTCTGGCTGCCAACCTCCGGCACCGGGATTTCGTCGGCCTCGATTCGTCCGCTGGAGAGGATGCTCACCAGCCTCTCGCCGTCCTTTTCCTGATTCCGGGTCTCACCGGTGACCATCCAGCACCAGGAGCCATGAATGTACAGGCCGGTCATAGTGGTCCAGCCATCGGAGCCGACCATCAGAACATAGCTGAAGCTGTCGCTGGCCTTTTCCACACTGGTCTGCTCCCAGTCCTCAGGAGACAGCTCTCCATGATACCACTTCGCAAACTCCGCAGAGGTACTCACCGGCTCCGGCAGGTCCTCCAGCAGCTGCATATTCACATACACGCCGATGCTACCGTTGTCATAGACAGCAGATTCGTTGTCCTTCTGTTCCTCGAAGGAGGTGTCCACCGTCAGGTACAGGCCGCCCAGCGAAACCTCATAGGGGTCTGCCTGAGGGGTCTGATCCGGTGCCTCGAAATCTTCGTCCACCAGACCCAGCGTCACATAGTCAATCATCTTCTGAATCAGGTCCTCATTGTTGTCGGTCCATGCTTCCGCCATCCAGCCGAAGCCGTCCTTTACATAGAAACCGCTGATTCTGACTTCTTCGTCCAGATACTGCACGGTGTAATAGATGTCATGCTTGCGCTCACGCTCCAGCTCTACGCCCTCCTCCGCCATGATTTCCTCATAGTAGTTGGCAAATTCTCTGGAGGAATCGATATCCGCCTCCTCCTCCAGCGCACTGGCATAGACGTTAATCATCGCCTTGTAGCCAGCATCCTTCGCTTCGAACACCGTCACCAAATCTTCCTCACTGCTGGTCAGCTGGAATTCCTCGCTGAGATACAGGTTCAAGCCTTGGACATTGAATTCCTTCAGCTGGGCTCGCAGTTCCTCCGCCGTCAGTTCCTCGTCAGTAGCAGAGGACTGGGTTGGTTCCGTCACCGAAGGACGGTCATCATCTTTTGCCGCCGGGGTCCGCCACCAGTCATTGGCAATGCCCAACGCCACCACCACAATGATGCTGATCAGCAACACCGCCGCCACCGCCAAGCCAATAATCAGGCCCACCGGCTTCTTCTTTTTCTCCGGCTTATCCGGATAGACCTGCTGCAGCGGATCCGTCTGGGTCACCGGAGGCTCCGGCATCTGGGGCACCACGATGGTGGGCATATCCATAGGCTGCTCCGGTACCGGCTCCGTCTCAGGCAGCTCCGGCACCAGAATGGTCTGCTCCGACACCGGCAGCTCCGGCACAATTACCGTCTCCTGCGGTACCGCCTGCTCCGTTGCCACAGGATGGCCACAGTGCTCGCAGAACCGGGAGTTTTCCTCTATTTCCTTGCCGCAATTTCCGCAAAACATCGTATCTTCCTCCTTTTTATCGGATTATTTTCTCTTTTTTCTGGACTGAATCAGTAAAATGGTCAGCACCACATTGCCCACCAGCGACAGCACCGCCAGTACCCCCAGCACAATCACCGCCACGTCCATGCCGTTGTCTTCCGGCACCGGGGCCGGTGCCACAGGCTCCGTGGGCTGAGTGGGGGGATTCTGAACCTCCAGCTCCTTCAGATAGCCACAAATCTGACACACATGATACGTCGGCTCCGTGGTATTCCATTCGTGGACTTCCACCTGCGCCTTCTCGCCGCAGGCGCATTCCACCCAGTGGCTTTCGCCGTCCATGGACCACTCCATGGCGAATTCGTGAGTATGGGGACCTTCTTCATATTCCCCCATCTCAAAGCCGCAGTCGAGGCACACCTGAGGGGTATCCTCCGTGGCCTCCGGGCCGGGGTTGTGGGGCTTGAGGTCGATTTTCTTATCGCAACGGGTGCAGGCATACCAGTGGCCCTTCACATTGGCGCTCAGTTCCTTCTCCGGCTTGTGGGTCACTTCCCGCTCCTCGAAGCAGACGTTGCACTTTTCATCGCACTGACTGTCGTAGATATGCTCGCCAAGGGTACGCCCCTCAAAGAGCTGCTCACCACGAATACCACAGGCGGCACAGCTGACGTAGTAGACATTTCGATTCTGGCAGTCACCGGCCTGCTTGAGGTACTCGGTGATTTCCCGGTCCTTGAAGTTGTGGCCCAGAGGCTTGCCGGAGGTGAAGGTCTGATTCTCGTCCGCCTCACCGCACCGGGCACAGCTTTTGTAGTACACCGCCGGTTCCAGGCAGGTCGCTGCGCTGACCAGATAATCGCTGGTCTCATTCTTCCGGAAATCGTGGGGACAGGCGATCTTGATGTACTTGCCCTGCACGGTCACGGGAATCTCTCCCTCCGCCGTCAACAGAGACACCTTGCAGCTGACCTCCGTGACCGTACTGGCCTTGGCGTTTTCCTTGGCCCGGAGGGTGAAGGTCAAAATTTGACGATTGGGCGCCTCCGGCGCATCCAGCAGGAAGATTCCCTCATCGGTATCGGTGCCGAAGGGTTTGTCCTGCGGTTGCCATGTGCCGCCCACCAGTTCAAACACATCCTTGTCGTAAATCAGTTCCACGCTGTAACCATCGGCTACATCGCAGCCACTGAGACTGACGGAGATGGCAACGGTCTTGTCCTGCTGAACCGACGAGCTGGAGGCCAGCACCGCTTTCTCCGTGCCCGTAGCACCGGCACTGACAATCAGGCCGGTCAAAGCCAGCGTCAGCAGGCACAAACAAATGATTTTTTTCATAATTTCCTCCCTCTGGCAGCATTGCTGCCTCTTTTCTATCATACTCCGAAAGGGGGCCGAACATAAAAACAGACTGTAAATTTTTCCACCCCGGGGCTTATTTCATTGCGAATTCCTTTTCCTCCTGCTTCGCCGCAGTGGTCTGGCCGTCGGCGATGCCGCTGGTGCTTTCCTTCATGAACAGCACCTTGACGGTGGCGAACATCAGCTTGATGTCCTCCAGCAGAGACATTTTATTGATGTACATCAAATCCATTCGCAGCTTGTCGTAGGGATCGGAATTGTATTTGCCGTAGACCTGCGCCAGTCCCGTCAAACCGGCTTTGGCCTGCAGACGCAGGTTGAACGCCGGAAAAATCTGCTCATACTGGGCGGCAATTTCCGGGCGCTCCGGTCGAGGACCAACGATGGTCATATCACCCCAGAGGATATTGAACAGCTGCGGCAGCTCGTCCAGTCGGCAGGCACGAATCACCTTGCCCACCGGCGTGATACGGTCGTCATTTTCAGAGGCCAGCCGAGCCACCCCATCCCGCTCCGCATCCACACGCATACTGCGGAATTTCAGAATTTTGAACTGCTTGCCGTCTTTGGTCAGACGGACCTGCTTATATAGCACCGGTCCTCGGTCCCACAGCTTGATTGCCAGCGCCGTAATCAGCATAAATGGACTGCATACGATGATGCCCAACAGCGATGCCACGATATCAATCAGCCGTTTGATGAACAAATACTCTATCGACGGTTCCGAACGCATGATGCGGCACACCGGTGCGCTGAACAGCTCGATGTGGGTGGACCCCTGCATCAGCACGTCACCCACATGGGGGGCCACATAGCAGCGAACGCCGGATTCCACGCAGTATTTCAGGATACCGTTGCGCAGGGTCGCTGGGATGCCAGAGACAAACACCGCCTCCGCTCCCTCCATCTGGGGAATCAGGGCGTGGATGTCGTCGTCGGGATTGCAGATTTGACGCACCACCTGAAATTTCCGGGTGAATTCCCTCAGCTCGTCCACCCGCTGCAGGGCATCCTCATCGCTGTAGATTATCACGGTCCTGCGTGGCTTGAACATTCGGAAATAGATGAAATTCACCAGAAAGCTCCATAGTCCATTCAGCACCAGTTGCACCACCACCAGCGCCAGCAACGGCACCGGACTGATTAGACGCAAGCTGTTCACCGACAGCAGCAGATAGGTAATTCCCGCACAGAGCAGATTCGCCAGAGACTGGGAGTACACCAGCATCCGGATTCGGGACAGACCCACGTTGTAGGCGTTGTAGGACCGGAGGGTGAACAGCGCCACCATCCCATAAATTATCAGAATGGTCTCCTGACGCAATACCGCCGTGTCTTCCGCTCTGTCAGCAAAGATTTGGTAGCAGAGCGCAAACAGCGCCACCGTCAGGCATAAATGGAGCACTTTGCTGCACCGAAACACCGCTCTTTTTACAGTTTCACGCATCAACATCACCTTCAAACAAAAGATGTTTCAGATTTATTTCACAAAATCCTATAGTTTCACTATTTTAATGTATTATACAACATTCTTCCCCAAAAATCTACCCCCAGCTGCTGTAAATTATCGCTCACAGGACTACCGCAAAAACAAACGCAATCGTGGGAATCCGTTTTCTCTACGGATTACGAGGCATACGGATTGCCAGCTATGCACTAAAAACTCTAAAGCGCTTACGCACTAAGAGTTCTTTAGCCGGCCCTTCGGACCTCGCAATGACAACATTAATTGTTATCGCACGAAACAGTCATTTGCAGCAATGAAAAAGGCGTGCTGCAGCACGCCCCAGTGTGTCAAAGAACTATAAATTATTGTTTAGCGGTGTAAGATTGCTCCGCACCAAACTTGGCTCTCCCTCTGGGAGAGCTGGCAAAAATCTTTGATTTTTGACTGAGAGGGTGTCAAAACAATGATAGGACACCCTCTC
>JAZQIN010000210.1:0-21998 GCA_045541155.1 Faecousia sp. | reverse complement strand
CAGCTGACCGCTGCCGCCGCTGATGATGTCCCGGATGAGGGTGTAGAAACGCCGCTCCGTTTCGGAGGTACCCAGCCAAAGCTTCACATCCCGGCCCTCCTCCACCGCCGCCATCAGGGTTTCATAGCTGCTGTTCACCAGCGAATAACTGCCATCCTCAGCCGTTTCCACTTGGAACATGCACGGCTCTGCACCGCCCAGTTCCTCCTCATACACCTTCACTTGATTTGCGGCGATGACCACCCGATAGGAAACATCGGTCACCACACAGGCGAAAACGATATAGCTTGCCGGTGAATGGACCAGCGCCAGCACCTTGGTGTCGTACTTGCACCGCAATACCAGCCCCTTCGCCTCTGCCGCACGAATTTCCTCGTAGGTCTTGTCAGCAGCGTAGCCATCCGCATCATTACCGGTGATGGTGACAGTGAACGACCCGTTCTGTTCCTTCAGTTCCAGCAGCTCCGTCATAGCCTCGCTCAGGGCTGTAAATTCCGCCGTGGATTCAACTTCAGAATCCTCGTATACAGTACCGCTGACGATGATAGCGATTCGAGGGCTAGTAATCAGCGCATCATCTGCACCATAAAGCCTCACCTCGCATGGCATTCTCCCCACCATACTGACGGTCTGCTCCGTAAAGTCGTAGATAATCTGCCCATTCTCAATAGCGCAAGCGTTATACAGCACATTGCCGTCGGGCTTTTTCCCCATGAGTATCGCATAGCATCCATCTCCGATGGCGTAGGGCAAGCCACCATCAGTCAGAGTGATGATAATACGCCTGGCTGTGTCGCCTTTTTTCACCGCCAGATGTTCCTGCGTAGTCTGCCGGTGGATGTCCAGTGAAATTCTAAACACAGACTTTTCCAATATGCTCCCTCCTTTTTTGCAAAGCATAGCACAAAGGGAGGGATCCGAAAATCCCCCCCTAATGTGATGTAATTCAGTTCTTACACATACAAAAGCCGGAAGGTTTCCCGGCCCTTGGGCGTGACCAGTGTCTGCGTACCGCTCCACTGGGTTTTCTCGTTATAAGTCTCCTTGACCTCAAAAAGACCGTTGTTTTTTACCTCATAAGGCAGCAGTTTGCCTCGCTTGTCACGGTAGATATACTTGTGGTCGATTAGGAAGTCTACAAACTTCTTAGGCGGTACGCCCAGTTGCTTGGCAGTCTCTCGGAAGTTGGTCAGGGTATTCCTCTCCACCAGCTGGTCGAAGTAGTCCGCTTTGGGCTGCATAATCTGCTTGTCTACAGCGAGCTGGGCGTTCGCCGCCTCCAGCGCTCGGCTCTTGTCCTGCTCTGCCTTGAGCTGCTGGCAGAGCTGAATCATGGTATCCGGGTTCAGGATTGCCGCCTGAAGGGTTTCTGGGGTCATGTAAGCCCCATGCTTGCGGATGGAGGGCAGTACCTCAGAGGTGACCCATCTCTTGAAATCTTTGGCGCTGGGGAGCTTACTTGTTAATATCATGGAATAAAGGCCCGATTCATTGATGATGGTCATTTCTTGTACTCCGGAGGGGGTCGTGATTTGCGACCCCCTCTTGTCTTCGGGGTCAACTCGCTTTGCAAGGGCATCTTTGGTGTTGCTATACCCCAACACCTGCGCCACATCCTTGCCCACGAACCACGGCTCGTCCTGAATGGTCACCGTGCGGATTTCCCCGAAGGCTGGGTTGTTGAATACCTGAATCTCACTCATACCGCCGCCACCTCCTTGCCGTCACGCAGACCATCGTTGTACGCCCGGTTGATAATCGACGCATACTCGCGGACGATTTCAGCAGCGCCCTCCGCAACCTTCTTGCCGGTCTTTTCCTCGAAGATACGAATGCCCTCCTCCACGTCGAAGTACACGCTTCTGTTCTTGGATTCGGGGAATAATGTAGTTTTAACAGTGTTCAAAATAATTTCCTCCTTGATTTTCGTCGGGAGGAATGGTATTATAGATTTACCACTCCTCCGGGTGTTGGTGTTGAGATAGTCTGGGACTTTGGACGGTACGCAGACTATCTCTTTTTTTGTTTGTGGTAACTCACAATTATTCCTCCTTCACGATTTCCGCCACGGGGATTCCCAAGCCCTTGGCGATTTTTCCTGCCGTTTTCAGCTCACAGGTGCCACGGGTTAGGATAGTGCTGACGTTCTGCCGGGAAATGCCACAAAGGTCTGACAGTTCCGTTCGGGTCATTTCGCGCTCAGCTAAAATCAGCTTGATCTTGTGCGTGTCAATTTTCATTTTTCCACCTCTCTTTCGGTAGACGTTTTGGATACCACGGCTGTATTATATCCATTACGTCTACTCTTGTCAAGAGGATATTTCAAAAAAGTTGACAAATCGGATACGTTGAGTTATTATTAATCTGAGGTGATGTACATGGACAGTATTGGAAACAATATCCGCACCGCCAGACTGCAAAAAGGAATTTCCCAAGAAGAGCTTGCTCTCGCCATTGGCGTAACCAAATCTACCATTAGCAAATATGAGTTAGGTCAGCGTGAGCCACGAAGCGAGCAACTGAACACCATCGCTGCGGCGCTGGGAGTTCGTTATTATGATTTGCTACCAGCCCACACCAAGAGAGAATACAACTGGGGCTATGTTGAAGGGTATAACAACGAAAAAATATATCAATTTACCCCGTGCGAAGCGCAACTCGTCATGAAATTCAATAAACTTAACGCCGATGGTAGGCAGAAGGCTATCGAACGCATCGAAGAACTCACCGAGATTCCGAAGTATCAGAAATAACGATTTGGGGTAGTATTTATGAATTATGCCCTATTTGCCATCTTTGCGGGCGTTTTTTGGATTATTGCAGTCAAAAGCATTATTGATGCAAAATACATCTTGGACGAAGCGCCGACTATCGCAACCAAACTGTTGATGGCTGTTTGCTTTCTTGTCTTTCTTTTTATTTTTGCATTTGCGACGATTAGTTTTGGCCCAAAACTAACTTTTGAGTTTCAATTTCCCCAAAATACTAGTTCCAGCTTTGGGGGATATTTAGGGAGTATAGTTGCCTATATCTTTGTCACTATAGTTATTTCCATCCTCGTTGGGGGTATGTTAATTGTCGTTTTGGGCAATATTTTTGCTTTAGTTTTATACGCTCTAAAACGCGCCTATACTCAACATCCTCTACTTTCACATGATTACTCAGATGCTATCATGTTCCTGTTTCGTCCAGTTTTTTTAGGTTTATTTTATGCCATGATACTATATATTTTTAGTGCCTAACTATTTTATCCAACACTCACAATTTTAGGGGGACTGCTCACGCAGCCCCCCTTTTTTTGTTTCCCTGTACTCAATGCCACGGCGCTTTGCGTAGCGTACTTTCGGCATACCCCTCAGCGAAGTACAATGCATCCTTTTGCTTTTTGCTGATTGGCTGTGCGTCGATGACCTTCAAGATTTCGTCCCGTTTTTCCAGTCCCAGCTTCTGATTCCGGTACTCTACATAGGTATCGATATCAATACCGGAGCTTTCGACCTTTTTGTAGTAGGTCTCGAGCCAAGCATCATCCACATGGACATCTGCTTTTTGAGCCTTGAAGTCCCAGTAGGCGATTTTTCCTGCTGCCTTCTCAGCGGTATCGCCATGATACTCCATTCTCCGCTTAATGGCTTCATCGGCGGTAATATGCCCCTCCAGATACATATCCTCGATATTCTCAGCAATGACATGATTCAGGATACCCTCAGCGGTATCTCCTTCGATTTCTGCCATCCACTTAGAGCCAAACCCATCCCGGTTGATTACTTGGATTTGTGCGCCTTCCCGGGCGTAATCATAAGCAAAATGTACTGCTTTGACTTTGTACTTGTCCGGCAGGCCCTCGTATAGCTCAGAGCCAACCATACTCTCGACGATTTGCCGCTGAGTCTGTCCCTGCGCCTTTGCCAGTGCCACATACTCATCAGCTGACAGGTTGTAATCAGTATGCTTTACTCCAGAGCTGTCCGTAAAGCTATCAATCATCTTTTTTGGCGTGGAGGGGAGCACCGACCGTTCCGTCTCGTTCACCTCATGCAGTCTTGTCAACTCCTGCGACACTGCATCCTGCTCGCCCTTGCTGATGTAAGACGGCGACAGCATATTGTAGGCCAAATTCAGCCAAGTATCAGGGTTTTCTTCCTCCTCACCCCAAGCATTGACGTAGGGGATCTGGTTGTAGTCCCACCCGGGCGTTTTGGCGGATGCCTTGCCCAACAGTCGCTGCGCCCATGGAGTTAGTTGACCGTCCTTATCCACATAGGTGGACATCCGTTGAGATTCAAATCCCCGCTCCAGCTGTCCTGCCAAAGAACTGGTGATTCCCTGAGTAAAATAACTTATGACAGAATCTAGAAAAAGCTGTCCGGTATTGCTATCGGAGTATTTAATATTCCCAAGCGCACTGTCCACTCCCTGAAGCATGGACATCCGTATCATTGGATCAGTGATTGACGTAATTGTAGATCCGATATCCTTCCACTGCCAACCATTCTCATGCAGTTCCTTGTCGAAGTGCGCTCCCATAAACATTGGGATAGCCACCGGGGAAAGAAAGTCGATTGTGAAATAGAGGTCGCCAAGCTTCACAGAGTACTCCTGATACCCGTTCAGCTCCTTAAAATCAGACAATTTCTCGTCATCGTCCGGGCCACCAGTTAGACACCCCGTATTGTGCAGAATTGCACCCAGAATGAACAACCCTGTTCCTGTAAAGGTTTTTGCCCAGCTGTTGACAATCTGCGCACCTGTGATTTCCTGTCCGGACTGCGCAAATTTACCTACAGCGCGTCCTATTTTACTCTGGCTGTCGGCAAGCTGTACCAGATTTGTTTTTCCCGCCGCCTGATGCGCAGATATAATTGCAGCATTGACGACTCCTAGTGGACTGTACTCCTCCGCACGAACAAGCACGTTAGCAACTGTTTGCCGGAATGGTTGAATACCTTCTCCCACCAGACTAAACACTCGAAGTACCTTATTGGGGCCTTTATAGCGCAATCTAACCATTGCTTCAGAGAGTGCGTTCATATCATGGAATGTAGCCTCCTGCGCCTCCTGTATGGCGTACAGTCGGGCTTTATCAATCAGCTCTTGATTGATTTTCGAAAAATCACTGTCCGAAATTCCATGCGCCTTTAGGTATCCAGCAAGTGCTCTCGCATAGGCCGATTTGGAGAAAGCTGCATCGCCAAAATACTTATTGTTCATCAACCAGTTTGTGGTCTTTCGATAACTCTCCCAGAACTTTCCTTTGAAGATTGTCTTTCTCTCCCGTACAGCGTTAATAAAATCAGTAGTAGCCCGCTGAGGGTCATTGTACTTTCCGCCACTGAGAATCAACGACTCCACTTCGGCAAAATCCGCCTTGGCGGCCTTTAGCATATCTCCGCTCACAGTCAAAGACTTTGTCCGCTCGAACTTCCCACCGGATGCCAGATAAACCAACTGTTCCAATCCAACAGCAACTTCATTTTTCAGGGATGCAACACCCTTCATCACAGCATTGCCAATAATGTTCCGGTTCTGAGTTTTGAAATTACCCAGCATCATTGTATATCGCAGTGCCGTCCATTTTTCCATCCACGTGGACGGAATCTGACTTGCCACCTCCCCGATGATTTCCTGCAAATACCAATTTTCCTCCTCATATGTTTCCGCGTTCTGATACAGTTCCCTGATTTCAGGATTTATCGTAATCTCAACTCCAAGGCGCATATCCTCCACCATGTGTTCAATCGACCGATCAATCATATACAGCTTATCTTCTGGCTGGAGTTGTTTAAGGATTCGCATTGCCTGAGCACCTTGTCCAGCATTGGTTCCCATGTACCGGTAATCATGCAGAATTTCAAGCCATGTCATTTTATCGCCGGCGTTGGCAGCATTGTTCAGCAACAATGCGCCCCGAGCAGACAGCTCTGCACCGACTTTACCCGACCGCACATCAGCAGACCACTTGATTTTAGCAGCCTCCCAGCCCTCATTCTTAATCCACTCCACAGCCCTCTGTGTAGCTTCATCGTTGGAAATAGGGATATACGACAGTCCACCCTTGACCACCTCGGTATCAATCAGCTCAGCGAAATCCTCCGGCGTGACCCCTGCACCCTTGACGGTCCGTGCTGTTCGGGAAACCTTCGTCTTTCCGTCAACAGACACCGGCAAACTATCGTCACGCACCGCCTTTTCACCCTTGGGAATCGTGCCGTAGATATTGCGTAGCTTTTCCAGCACTGCCCCCTTCTCCCGGCGGATAAGCGGTGCCAATAACCCGTCCTCCATCTCCCGAAGCTGCTTCTCCCGGATGTCGCGGCGGTTCCTTGTCTTGGCAGCATTTACGGTCAATTCCGAGAGCTTTTTTCTGTCCTTCGGGTCATTGGCGGCTTTCAGTTCGTCTATTTGCCGAGTGAGGTCGGCGTGTGTCCGCGCCAGCTCCCGGGCGTGCTTCAGTGTTTCCCTATACTCCTTCAGCGTTTTCCGTTCTAGCTCTGTTTTGCCCTCAATCTCGCCAATAATATCCCGGTTCGTCAGCGTTTCGGTACGGTCCTGATGGTAAATGTCCGGATCGTTCCCGTCGTATGTACCAGCATTATCCATAGCGCTCTTAATCTGTTCAGATTCAAAGGCAATGTATACGCGGTGTCTGGTGCCGTCGTTCTGGTTGTAGCGTCCACCGCCAATGTGGGTGATACCGTCGTATCCCATGCCCTCGATTAGCCCGGTAACGACCTCCTCAGCCTCCCAGCGGACATAGCCATCATCCTGCAGATTCTCCTTCAACGCCTTGAATGCGTCCTCGTTTGAGACTACCTCATCAAGGTAGGAAGGATCCAGGCTCGCATCCTTGAAAGCTTTGCGCCACGCATCCAAATCAGCGTCAGCATCCATATCGATGGGGTTCCGGATATTCAGATACACAGCATACACGCCCTTTTGGCCGCCGTTGCCCTTCTGTGTATAGGATTCCGCCACCGACTGGTCATCGGTAAAGTAGGAACCCTTTCCAAACAAGCCGAATTTGCCGCCGTAGGTGTCAAACACGGAGAAGCCATAGCTACTGGTGCCGTGATACATGACCATCGGCTTGCCATCAGCGTCTACGACCTTGCTGGCGTTCTCCGGACTGTTCTGCCAGTCACCAAACCACTGCTTGAACTGGTCTGTTTCGGCGGCTTGCCGTTCCGCAGCATTACGATTTTCGGCCTTGCGAGTTTTCTTAAACTCCTCATGCAATGCATCAAGCTTTTTGATAAAACCCTCGAAATCATAAAACGCATCGGAAACCCACTCTCCGTAGTCGTACTCGCTGTTTGCAAGGATTCCACCTTTGCAAAAACCATAAACTATAGCATTCAGCTCATCATACACGCGAGCCTGCGCCACGTCATCGAGAGCAAAGACATCAATTCCGACATGATTAGCAGCCATTTCAAGGAGTTGAAAGGCATTGGGTGTTTCAAAATCCAGCAAATCAGGCGTATTGGCGACATGCTTCAAATAAGGCTCAAATGCATATTGATTCATTGCATGGGTCGTCTCATGAGAAACAAATGTAGCAAGCGTGTCTGCATTTATATGCTCTGCCACATAAGTTATCCCATTTCGGCAGCGCGCAGGCCTATCGTGTTTCCAAGCAGAAGTCTTGATTACACGACATTTGATTCCGTACTCATTTTGGATTTCATCCTGTGCCATATGCAGGGGCGAACCTTCTGCAGGTGTGTAATAATCTTCCTCGCCATACAACTCAGGTTCGTCGGTCAATCCTCGTCGCTGTCGTTCAACAACAGGATTTTCTCGTCTTGTGCCACCCGTCTGGCCCACATTTTCTGATATTCCGGATCCGTGGCCAGTTTCCGCTCGTGCTCCGCCTTGTGCCTCCGATACGCCTGTATCTGTTCTTCCCTTGTCAGTTTCCTTCTGTTTTCCTTGTTCTGCTCCATTTTGCGTACCTCCATCAAAAATAGCAGTCTGATAGTTCTCCACCGCTGACACCGCCAGTCGGTCGAAAGCCTCCACAAGTCCCTCTGCGTACCGGATGGCATCGCCCATATAGTCCTTTACCGCAGCGGCTTCCTTGGACTGGTTGCCGCCCATAGACTTGAAGTGCGCCTTGATTTCCGCCACGAACTCCTTCAGCCTGTCCAGCAGCTTTTCGAAAATGTTTTTATGCTTTTGGGCCAGCTCCTGAATAAAGTTCGATTCCGGCAGGATGTCCGTCATGGCTTCCGCCACTACCTCACAGCTTGCGGCACCTCGGGTAGTGCCCCTGTGCCGTTTCATGTAGTCCTCAATCAGTGCGTCAGGGTCAACGCCATTGCGTCGCATCACATCAAACACGATATCTCTGAACACATTATACTGCTGCGCATCGTGCTTTTCAAGGAAATGGGTAAATTCATGAGAAAATGTTCGCAGCATGGAGTATTTTGCTACATCTCCCAAGTCGGATGCTTTCAGCACACCGGCGTTGATGTCGATGTAGATTTTATTATTTTTCCACGAAAATGCACCCTGTGAATCGTTCATGTCGATGCCGTCTATGATTCCACCACGCAGATTGCCATTGACATCCGGCTTTGACTGGAACAGCACAATATCGATACCGGTAACGTCTGCAATCTGGCACAGAATCTTGTATGCCTGTTCCTGAGCAGTGTTGAAAGCCTTGCTCAAGTCCTTCATTTTGACCCCGTAGCCCTTGACTCTGCCCTTTTTGCGCACAGCCTTGATTTTGCTGCCGGTGTCCGTCTTTGCGACAGTCTTCCCCTGCTCCTTCGCCGTTTTTTTGCCGCCGAACATCTTGCCCAGCTCATAGCCGGTGTTGAGCTGGTAGTCCGTCAGGTCATCCAGGAAGGATCCCCGGTCCAGCATCTGCTCTGCCGCCATTCCCACGGAGCCGTAGCGGTAGGCCTCCTCCATGCCCTTGGCAAACACCTGCGCCGGCACGCCACTGCCCTCATAGGTGCCGAGCATCAGGTTGGCGGCCGCCGCATTGGTGGCAAGGCTGGCTACCGTTTCATAGACGATTGCGTCATCCGCAGACCCGTATTCCACCTCCGATGCGTCCACCTTGCTGCCATCCTCCAACTGCAGCGTCATCTTGCCGTTCTTAACACTGGCGATTTTCTGAATGGTCACAGTCTGACCGGAGGACTTGAGCCGTGTTTTCCCATCCTCAGATGCCTCATAAACGCCCTCAGAGGCCACCGCCACATCCCCGACCACAGTATCCTCCACCGCCGCCGGAATCGTTTCTGCCCCCTTTGCGTCCGATTCTGGGGTATCCGCAGACCGCTCCGCAATCTTCACCACAGCCTGCTTCACAGCAGCGCGGCGGCCGGACATGGTTTCGGGCAACTCCAGCCCTGCTTCCTCCACCAGACGGTTCACAGCCTGTTCGTCAGACAGGATTCTTTCTGCCTGCCTGTTGGAAACAGTACCGCCGGAGCGCACTGATTCAATGGCAGTCGAGAGAGAATCAGCAGGAGCCGTAACCTCTGTTTCCTCTGCCGGCACTGCGTCCTTGCCGGACGTATCCACAGGGGACAGGCTTCCACTTTTCACATCCTTCAGAACAGCGTCGTATATCTCAGCTTTCTGCTTGCTGCTGAGTTTTTTACCATCAGGGGCTACCTCAGCAATACGTCTTGCGTATTCTGCGTCAAATATCGTCTGCTGCTCAGCGGTCAAGCCGGTCCGATAGTCGTGAGCGACAATCTTTTTGGTATCAGCGTCCTTTTGGAAAGAACCAATTACATTGCCCACATTCATTCCGCCGCCCAGAGCGGCACCGCCTGCGTAGGCATCCAGATATTCCGCACGGGCCTCGTCACCAAACAGGCTGTCTGCCACCTGTCTCAGGTAGGCATCCATTTTCTCCTCATCATTCAGCAGTTCCTGCCAAGTCCCGTCTTTTTCGTAAGACAGCTGCTGACCCACAGTGGAGAAAAACTGAGCTACCACTTCCTCTGTACCCTCAGCGGCAATATCCACGCCGTAATCCGCAAGAACCTTCACGCCCTTATTGGATATTTTGCTGGTTAGTTTACCGGTGTTAATCAGACCTTTTTCGCCCAGACCACTGCCACCGAATAGCTTTTCTGTAAGGATTTCAGAACCGGCGGCAACTGCCGCACTGAATCCAGCCTCGTTATAGGTCGCTCCCTGCTGAAACGCTTGCTCGGCCTCGCCGCCAAAGCTGGTGACTCCGGAGGTAGCATACCAGGGCACGCCTATGGCCTGCAAGCCGATTTGCCCAGCCAGCTGACCGGCAGAATTGGCTAGCCCTTCCGACTTCGTTCCCAGCACGGACGCATCCTCGATATCATCGACTCCGTAATGCTTCAGAATCGCCGGAATCGATGGGGTATTTTCAGCTCCGGATTTTATCATTTTCTCTGAGTCGTACAAATCCTTTTCGACAAACTTTCGCATCTTGTCGGCGACGGCCTTTTCTGCCTGTTCGTTGATGCCGGTGTGTTGTGCGCCCTGACCCACCAAATAAGCACCGGCATCTACTGCCCGTTCGCCCATTTCCAGAAATCCTTCCAGAAACTCCTGCGCGGCATCCGCAGCGGTCGAACCGGCCGTTTTTAAAACGTCAAAATCGTCGTACCCATCGTCGAATAAATTGGAGCCTTTGAACCAGCTCTGCTTGTCCTCATTGGCTTTGCTAATGACTGCTTGGAGCATCTGGGACCGGGCCTCGGGATTTTCATAGACTTTCATGCCTTTTTCTTCTCCAAAGGCGGAAATCAGAACATTTTTCAGATGTTCGTTGGCTTTCTGCCAGTTGTCGTATTTTTGCTGAGACTCCCATTGTCCATAGTATGCTCCTGCGCTTTTGACATTGTTCGCTGTATCCCGAAGGAGCGCTTCGACTGCGTTAAGGTAGGAGAGGGCAGAGGAATTTCCAGAATACTGAGCCTTCATCTTGTCCGTCCGGGACAGCCACTCAGAAACTGCTCTGACGTGGTTACGCATAACATCAGGGCTTGTCCAACCACTTCCGATATTATTGTGAATTTCTTTAAGGGTAGCGCTGACCGGCTGGCCCAGCTCCGATATGAGGGTCTGACGCAGTTTGCGCTCCTCCTGTGCCTGAATTTGCTGGATGCTGCTATCCGGATTAGTTGGCATTTTATCCGCTCTATTAGGCTGGTACGGCTCCGGCACCTGAATGTCCAGTCCATATTTTTGAATAAATCGCCTGAAGTTGGAGGTACGCTCAGTTCCTCCGACAGCTTCCGGCTGCTGTGTACTATCTGTCTGCGGCATCTCCAGCTGCAGCCCTGAGCGCTTTAGAAACTCCCGAAATCTGCTCATTCTTCCTCATCATCCTCCTTCTGCTCTAAATCGATAATTTCGTAATGGTTCAGCAACCATGCAAATTCTCTATCACTGAGGCCTCCAGCAAGCGCGTCACGGTCCAAGGTGCCGAGGACGTAATTTCTGATTGCGTCCTCCGACTTTCCGGTTTTTCTCATAACGGCGATGTTTCCGTCGATACTCTGGGCAATGTTCCGGGTGGCCTGCGTCTCCTGGACACCGCCCTGAAGGTTGATATACCCCTGATAAGACATTTGGTTCTGAACGTGCGGCAAGAGGGCTGTAGCATCGCCAGTCGCCTCATAGATTTTCCACGCTTCCGAAAAGCTGAGTGGGTTTGAATTCTCGTCATCGTCGGAATCCTTGACCGTTGCCGCTTTTGCCGCCCGGGCAGCTTGCTCATTGTACTGCCGCTTCGATTCGTTGAATTGCTTCTGCCATTGAGAATCAGCCACTGCGTCACGTTCCTTCTGATAGGCCATCTGCTGCTGCCACTGCTGGTCTGCCACCGTATCACGGTACCGGCTATAGTCCAGCGCATCCTGCTCCGCCAGCAAGCCATACTGCCGGGTCAGGTCATCCCCTTGCCGATTGTAGTTATCCAGTGCCAGTTGGTACAGCTCCGGGACTACGTCATTCAGATTCTGTAAGTATCCCTGATAGGCCTGCTGGCCCACCTGCTGAGCGTAGGAGCTGCCATAGCCACCGGTGAGAGTCGCCGCTTGCCCCATGGTGTCCATCATGGCCATTTTGCCTTGCTGGGTAAATTTATCCTTGTACTGGTTGTAGAAAGCGTCGCTGTTCAGGTCGTAGTTGAACTTCTCCCGATTCAGAATCTTATCGGTCAACTCGTCCAGTTCCTTCTGCTTTCCAAACTGATATTGTCCTGCCATGGTTGTTCCTCCTTATTTCGATTCCAGGCGGCTTTCAATCTCCGCTAGTATCGCATTGAACTGATCCACCAGTTTCCGCAGCTCATTTCTCAACTGCGGCGATGCCCCCTCCGGCAGATGGGGGTATTCGATTCGTCCAATCATCTGCGGGCACTTCCCTTCATGATGGTCTTGGTGATGGAGTAGATTTTGATATCACCCTCGCCTTCGAACCGCAGCCGCAAATGGTCACAACGACGCAGGCGCAACGGTAGGGAAAAGCTCTGCAGGCTGGTGCCTCGGATGCTGCCCAACGCCACCCATTCCAGTTCCGTGTCGTACTGAACATATACGTTCAGCTCTGCGCCAATCTCCATGGAAAGCCGCAAATCCAGCCGGGAGATGTACTTCCTGTCCGGCATTTCCAGCCCAATCTCTCCAGTTTCCGCCATCCATCGAATCATCTGTTCCATGTTCTTACGCTCTGTGCCGCTAGTCATATCCAGCAGCAACTCGCCATCCGTACCAATTACCCAGTTCGGACATCCCCAAAGCCCCACTGCACGGAAGTCATTCTCCCGATGCCACAGTTTTTTCTCTGCGTCATATACGAACAGATGCCACATTTCCTCTTTATCTTTCATGGAGACGTAGTATTTGTGAGCGCAGGCACAGCCCATCGCATCGTCATATTCTGCGCCGGCAAAGCACTGGCCGATTTCCACAGGCCCGCTACCGTCATCCACGCAGAAGCCGCCGTTGGTCTTATAAATTGCCATGCCGTCCATAACTGCCACACTTTTGCCGCAGCCATAACGAACGCCCTGACAGGGCAGGCTGGCGATTTGATGGGCACCGGTGCCGCTAATCCACACCTTGTGTCGGATGTCCTGCTTGTAAAACACTGGATAGCCGCCAATGTTCGCCGCACCAGTGAAGTCACCCTGAGAGCCAACAGATGCCGTCCAGCTGTCCGTGGCAATGCCCATAAAGCAGCTCCAATTCTTGGGGTCACCCAGCTTAGAGCCATAGATTTCATTGACAGTGTTGCCATCCAAATCCTTGCCGTGTCGGCAGCCCCAGAGTCGGTTTCCTGCCTCTACCACATAGTCCATCACAGGAATCCTACGCTCTACGCGAATGGGATCTTCTGCCGTGCAAGTCTGCTTCACCACCTTGTCCAGCAGTCCCACAATCACAATGCTGTTTGAATTGCTTTTGGTCTGGAGCACCGCCGCACCGTTCAAATGAGTCGCACCCTCGGCAGTGATGCCGGAGATGGTCACACCGTCATACTGACCGAAAAACTGACCATCTGTGCCATAGTTCAGACCGCTGATTTTGACGTAAGTGGTGGCAACCGTTGTCCACTGCTCCATAGCGGCAGAGTACTGTTTCAGTGCATGCGTGGATTCGGAGGTATCAATCCATAGTGCTCCATCCGCAGGGTTCTCCGGCTGAGCGTCCTGCACTGTGGTCACATCGTACGGCTCGCCATCGGCCTTGCACAGCTGGAAGGTCACCTCTCCTTCCGTCACAGAAACGGAATGCCCCAGAGGGCCATAATCCTGCGTATGCTCCAGATTGATGTACTTCATGTCAGGCAGAATGATGAGAAGCGCACCCATAAAGACGAAACGTTTCGGTTCATCATTCAATTCCATCTGCGCAAAGGCGTTTATTCCGGAGAACCGGTACAGGTTCGGCCCTTGGGTGTACAGTACGCCCCAGCGGTCGGTGTATACCACGCCGGTGATTTTCCCTTCCCGGGGCAATTCCGTGGCCGGCAGATCGTTGATATCAACCAGCGTCCCTCGCTTTTTCCGCACCGACAACACCGGATAGCCGTTGCTGGATAGATTCTCCATGTCACGAAACTCCCCCTCGCTGATGCGCAGATTCCGGTTGTAGCCCTTGAAGGCATCCAGCATCTCCCGGCTGGTGACTCTCGCTTTCAAAGTTGGATAATCAATCATGGTGCATCCTCCTAGAAGTATTTCATTTTGCCTCCGAGAGGCATATGGGTTCGGTTATACCAGCGTTCATAACCGTTGTATTCCGCTTTGAACATCAGAATCGCCTGATTGTAGCCGTCGTACTCGGCGTTGTGGTAGTCCACCTGCGCCTCCATGTAGCGCAGATATAGTTCGTCAAAAGGCTCCGGTGCCAGCAGTTCGGCCTGCATATCTTTGTCCGGAGCATACCCGTTGAAGGTGATTTTATCCACTCCTTCGTGGGTGTCGATGATGTGTCTTTTAATCATTGCATCCACTTTGGACAGCCATGCCACCTTTTCCTCTATGCTGAATGTGTTGCGCTTCAGACTGTCCAGCCGTGCGATTGCTTCTGCAATTTTCATATTGGTGCCTCCTTTTGAAAAAATGGGGAGCAAGTCGCCCCCCATTTCCTGTTACTGCTTTGCCAGCTCCTCCAGCGGAGCGGCAGCCTGTGCCTCGTATTCCATGGCAATGGAGAGCATCTTCTCTTTGCGCTCCAAAATCTTGGCAACGCCGTAGGGTACCTCCACCTCAACGCCACGCTTGATCAGGTAGCTCTTGCCGTTCAGCCCCACATACACATCGTCCTTTTCAGTACGGGTCAGGGGCAGCTTGATCTTGACCTTCTTGGGCTTGATAGCCTTTGTGGTCTTGGTCTCAGCAGTCTTGTTCTCAGTCATCCGTGATACCTCCTATCAGTTCATCTCCGCATCGGGAGAAAATTCGCCGCAGCACTCAGCGCGAACCATGTACATCTCCAGCAGGATTTCCGCAGTCTTAGTGGCCTTCCAGCCGACGGTGGAGCGCTGGTTCAGGGGGTCAGCGGTACCGGCGCTGCCCAGCTGCTTGATGATGGTCTCCAGACCGCCGCCCTCGATTTCGGTAACACCGTAAGCGCCAGCCGCCAGGAACAGAGGTGCGTATACCGCCAGGCCCTCGGGACAGTCATTCTCTGCGCCGGTGTAAATTGCCGCCTCGGAGGTCTCCACGAACCGGCAGCCGGCAACCTTGCCAATCTCGCCCTCGAACATTTCGGTGGTCTGGCTGTACTTGTGCATATCCTCCCACTTGGGGTCGCAGGTCAGGTCGTAGCCGCAGTGGGGATGCAGGATGCACACATAGTTCTTGCCATCGATCTTGGGGGCGTTGATTGCCTTGAGCATGGTGACGATTCGCTTGACCACATTCACAGTCAGCTTGCAGCCGGCAGTCAGCTCGCTGCGGTCAGTGGGCTTGACACCGGTAACCTTGCCCCCCGCATCCACCTCGGGGCAGTAGAACACATTGGTGCCGGACTGGAGCACGTTTCGGGTGATGGTGTCCAGCGTCAGACCAGCCTGAGAGCCGACAGCCTTGGTGGCCTCCACCACAACGGGGTCGATGGCGGTCAGATCCAGCACATCGGACAGGCAAACGTAATCGCCGTACTGCTGAACTTCCGCTTCGATGCTGGTGGCGGTGAGCTTCTTGCCGTCAGGGGTCACACCTTCCGTCAGTGGCTGAGTGGCCTTGGGGAGGTTGGCGAACTTCCGGAACTCAATCCGCTTGCCGCCGTTCTTGGGAATAGGACGCTTCTGACCGAACTGGTCATGGACCAGATAGGGGGTGGCCTCGTCGATGAGGGTCTTGTCGTAGTGGGTCTTGTTCTCCACAGACAGGCCGACATCGGTGGTCACGTTGGTGTTCGGCTCCGCAAAGAGCTGCAGATGCCAAATGGTGATAAATTTCTTCATACTCGATCTCCTTTTCGTAAGTGTTGCAGGAGATCCGAACAGCTAACTAAAGCTGATCTTTTCTCCTCTCATGACCCTGCGGTTGATTTCCGCACGGTCCTCCTTCGTCAGCGTTGACACATCGCTTTTGACCACCGGGCCACTGTGGGGCTTCATGCCGTTCTCGGCAGGTCTGCCACCACCGGCAGCGATTTTTCCGGCCAGCTTTTCCTCCACGCTCTGAGCCACGTGCTGCATGGCGGCAGGAATCACCTCATCCTTGTGGAGCACCAGATAAGCAGCACCCACATCCACGCCAGCATTCAGCAGCCGCATGAACTGAGGGTTCTTGACCTCCGCCTCCAGATTCAACTGGGGATAGATTGCCTTGGCCTGTTCTGCCTGCTGCATCCATGTGGCGTACTGCTTGGTGGCGTGCTCCTGCCGGTCACGCTCCTGTTCCTGCCGCTTATAGTTGGCGTTTTCACGCTCCATCTTGCGGATTCGCCGCAGCTCTGCCACAGATACGCCGCTTTCCAGTGCCTCGGCAGAGAAGAAAGAATCGTCATCCTCGATGGCCTGGCTCAGTGCCTTTGCATCGGTGGGGTCCACGCCGTACTTCTGGGCAAGAATCTCCAGACTGGGGAGCAGTGCCTCATAGCGCTCCACGATTTCCTTCTGACCTCTCAGTCGCTCCCGGATGGTGCTCTGCATCCGCTCGTCATAAAGGTCTTTGTATTCCCCCTTGATGAGCTTCTCGAACTGGGCTTTGCGGTCGGGCTTCGGTTCGGTGGTCTTGGTCTGCACCTCGGCGACAGGTGCCTCCTCCTTCTGCACGCCGTATTTGACGTCCGCCAGAGGATTTCTGCCTTTTTGCACCCCGGCGTCGGGTGCCGTTACGCCCGTACCCTGTCCGGTGCCATTGCCGCCAGCCGTACCGCCATCGGCGAACAGCTGGAGACTGCGAACAGAGATGATGGGATAATGCTTCATAAGTAGTCCTTTCTGTCCTTAAAGTGGACGATCCTGTATTTATGTACAGGCATTTCGCCTTTACATCATGTTTTCCAGCCGGATGCAGTGGGGGTAGTTGTGGCTAAGCATTTCCAGCCCCAGTCCAACCACTCCAATGGCCTGCTCCAGCTCTTGCTGCCCCTCCTGTGTAGGGGTGGCGATTATCAGGGCATTGCCCTCCGATAGCGAAAGCTTCGGCTCACGGGTCAGCTTACCTTGCTCCTGAAGGGTCAATACCGCTTGTGCCGCCGTGTATGCCAGCGTTGTTGCACCGGCGCAGACCATGTCCTCGCCCATAGGAGCCGCCCGTGCGTGACCGCTCATTGCCAGCCGAATGCTTCCATTGGACCGGCGCTCAATCTTTGCAATAATCATGTGCTCTCCTTAGGTAGGCGCAGTGGATTCCGCCACTCTTTGCCGTGCATTCTTCGTGGAGTGATGCTCTCCTGTACCGGCTTTACCGCCCAGACCTTCCGTCTGAGAAAGGTCGGCATTTCCGCCACCGGGCAGAGGTACGCCGCCCATGGAGGCAGCCATCTGCTGCGCCATGTTGGTTCCCTCGTGCATATCCAGCCGCTGAGCCATCATCAGCATCTGCTGCTGCATCGCCATCATCTGCTGATACATCCCACCGTTGGCGGCAATCTTCTGAGCAACGAACTGCTTTCGGTCGAAGTCCATCATGTCCAGACAGGCCAGTGCCTGATCTGCCAGCTGAGGATTGAAGAATCCGTGTCCGTAGAACTGGAGCGCCATCTCGTTTTGCGCCATCTTGGAGTAAGGGCTTTGCTTCTGGGCGGTAATCTCGATGTCGAACTCCGGCACCCGATAGCCCATGTCCACGCCTGCCACCACGCCTTGATGCTGAGGGCGAATCCCCTGATTGCTAAACTTGACGAACTGTTCCGCCCCGTCCTGCCCCAGAATGCGGAAGTATCGGGGCAAATCATAGAACTGCCGAATCAGCTCCATAATCATCTTGCAGACCTTCCGGAATGCCCGATAGGATGCCTTATTGCTGTCCCGACTGAGCTTGCTGCCAGCCTCCTGCATAGCGGCGATTGCCGATGCAGCTGTTGCGCCGGCGGTGGTGCCACCGGTGGAAACATCCCGATTGCCGGTGACCTCCTTCAGCTCCTCAATCTTGTTATTCACCGCCGCAATCACGGACTCTGGCAGTGGCTTGCTCTGTATCGGCAGTAGACTGTCTTGTCCCAGATTGCCGTCCACCTTGACGAGCTTCTGCTTGCGGTCGAGGAATTGCTTGGCGTTGACGGAGCCATCCTCACGGTAGAAATAACGGGGGCTGGCATTCTCCAGCACGTTCTCCATAATGCCCTGATTGCCACGGTCGATGTACTCCTGAGCGCTCTTAGCAACGTCAATGTAGCCGAAGCCGCAGGGGCTGCCCTTGACCTTGAACAGCGGATCAAATACGAAGGGGTAAAGCCCATGCTCATACCAGCCATTGGGGTACTTATCCGGCTCATTTTCGCTGGCGAACAGCACCTCCTCGCCCACATACTTGCAAAGATGCAGCACCGTCCGATTGCCCACACGCTTCTTGTAGTACCAGTCCACCACCATGCTCTTGTTCTTGTTGGTGTCCACGTTGTCCTCCCGGATGTACTGGCTCAGCTCCGAGGCGGTAGACCCCAGTTTGTTATCAAGTTGAGGGTATTGCGCAATCAGCACATCGTTGTCCTCCAGCATCACGCTGAAGAAATTCCGGCTTTTCTGAATGTCGGTGACTCCCGGCTCCCAGAATACCGAAAGGATGTCTACCGGCTCCACGCTGACATCGCCCAGACCGTTCAGCTTGCTGCCGTCCCAGAAAACCCCGTATACACCGGTGCCCTCCTTGAACTTGTCCCCGGCCTCGGTGTCGTAGGACTCCTCAAATTCATTCTGCTGGAGAATCACCGGCACGATGGACGAAAGCATCTGCGCCTGCTCCTGGTCATCTTTCTGCCTGGGCAGGAAATTAGGACTTGGGAAATTGTCCATAGCATCGGCGTGCTTGTTTGCAAGGGAATTGAACAGCCAAGCCGATACCGGCTCCACCTGATCTTTGTCCTCCTGCTTTCTCAGGTACTCCCAGTGCCGTAGCTTGAACCATTGCTCATTCTGGATTACCCGTTCCTCCAAAGCCTTTTTGCCAGCCTTGTAATCCCGAAAGGCCTGATTGGCCTTGCACACCTGCTCCGGCCCGATTGCCTTCCTCAGCGCCTGAAAACCATCCACCGCCCCTTCAGGAGATGCCCCGGGCTGCATATTCGATTGCATCGTGTTATCCATCAATTATCTCCATCCTCATCCGTTTCGGCCTGCTCCTGATATCCTCCCTGGAGATGTCCAGGAACATTTTCATTGGATTGTTTGCGAAATCGTCCGGTAGTGCCACCATTCTGGGTTTTATCGGACGGCTCATGCAAAAATACCTTGTTTCATCGGCGATATGGTCCTCGCCCTTAGTGTCCAAATCTTCCACCTTGTTCTCATCGTAAATCAGCGTTGGGAAGGTGCGAATAAAAGCTTTGCAGTTTGAAAATACATACATCATCGGAAACCCGTTATCGTCAAAAGCCAGACGGTAATGGATTTGCATCCAGCCAGGGATTCGCTGATGGTCTCCGGGCGTAAAGTAAACACCGCATTTCATCGCTACGTCATTGATTGATTCGCCACCATCCTTCGCAAAGATGGCAGGATCAGCAACACCGATAATCTGTTTTCCCTTCAACCACCGATGTTCACACTCAATTCGGCGGATTTCCCGGAATACCCGTTGCGTGTCCCATCTGACACCCTGATTGGGCGTGTTGGTACAGCCATACAGCTCCAGTATCCGATAAACCACACCATCGTAGTCTACTGCCCACCAGCCACAGGAGAAGGGGCGATTGTATCCCCAGTCGAAGGAGCGGTATATCTTCCATCCGTCCGGAATCTCGAAGGGATCAATAACATGTGTCCACTGCCTGTCGGCGTAGTGGTCGGGATTGTCTCTCCACTCTGTGAAATACTGTCCGGAGAAACTGTCCCAGTCGCCATACAACAGGGCTTTGCGCTCCGCCTCTGGCATGCTCGCTAACCGTGCCAGATAGTTGGGGTCATTGTTCAGTAGCTTCTGATTATCAAACACCGAGGAGGGCACGAAAATGCGGGACATCCATCTGGAAAACAGAGAGCCGTCCGGTCGCCTAACCTTTCGCTGTTCCCAGATGGTAGACATAGGTCTCGCAGCCATGATGAACCGATTCTTTACCCATCCATGCCCAATACCGCCAGGGTTGGCAGATCCACGCAAATAGCACCTTGTGCCGGGGCCATTGGGTCGGTTTCTGGATAGCAGGTAGATGTACTCATCGAAAGTGAAGTGGGTCAGCTCATCGAATCCAATGAAGTCATAGGCTTTGCCTTGATAGTTGACCTTATCGCGAGAGTGTTGCATAGAGCCAAACACAACCTTTGCCCCACTGGGAAACGTCCATGCGTGCTTGGAATCGTTGAACCTGGCGCCAGGAAAGGCCCTAGGGTAATAGTTTAGGCTTTTTTCAATCAACTCGGTCAGTTGTGGGTAGGTCTTCCGCAGGAGCAATCCCTTGTAGTGGGGGATTTCCACCTGCCGTGTCGCCTCCATGACCAACGCATCGGACTTGCCGCCACCGGCTGCGCCGCCATACAATGCCTCGTCCTCCGCCCTGGACATAAATACCTGCTGCTTTGGCTGAGGATACCAGATAACGTTATCCATCATCCGAATCCTCCGGCGGCTCCGGCAACTCCGCAACGACCGGCAGCAGAACCACGCCATACTGCCCCTCGTCCTTGACCTCGCCCTTCTGAGCCTGCTTCTGCAGATTGGCGATCCTCGCCTCCTGCTCCCGTCTGTCCAGTTCAGACTTAATCATCTGGATCTCCTTCAAGTCCTTGAGTGCGGCCGTGAGCTGCCGTAGGCCTGCCCGATCCACAATGCCACCCTCTTTGGTTTCCATCGTTTCTGTGGTCACCTCAAGGCCTTCATCCTCAAGCTTGGTTTTCCTCTTGATAATTTCAAGATCCAGCTCCTCCACGGCCTGCTCCAGCTTGGTCAGGAGTTTGTCCGTGATGCCCTCGATGCGGGCCATCTTCTCGGCCTGCTGTTCGCTGATGATGGCAATGGTTTTCGATACGGTCTCGTTGCGGTATCGTTCCCGTTCGGCTACCCATTTCTCATCTCTTGCCCGTTGTCCGATGGTGGCAACCCGGATGCCATATTTCTGGGCCAGCTTGCGGTAGCTGGTATCCGTTGTAATGTACTCTGTTTTGATCTTTTGCCAATCCACAAGCCTCCCTCCTCGTCAAAGCACAAGCCACAACACTCCATTTCCCGTAAACGGGAAATTCCGTCTGTGTCTTGGCTTCTCCTCTCCCCACAAAGGCCGTTCGCCATTGCGGGGTCCCCCTTTATTTGCGAACATTGTAGCAGTCTGAGAAAATAAAAAAAGCCCCCCCTAAAACAGCAAAACAGGAGGCCGATACGACCTCCTGTCCTCTGTTATTTGTCCGGCTCAATGCCCTCTGATGCCAGCATTCTTGCTATCGGGCAATCCTGCCAGTTCTGCGTTTCGCAAAACCGCTCTTTGCAGTTGTCCATCAGCCCCGGATGGGCGAAACCCTGATGGATTCTGGAGTTGTCCACCAGCCCTTTGCAGAAAATCTCCTGATTCCGCTCCCCGTCGTAGTATAAGCACCTGACCTTCAAGCTGACCCTAAACTTGCCCATAACCCCCACCTCCTACTCCGTCTTCAAATCAAACAACCGTGCTCCATTGTCCTGTAGCACCTGATAGATGCCCTTGGCGAACATCTCCACCACTTCCTCCTCGTTCTCGATCACCAGACCGGCGTGATTGCGAATGCCATGGAGAATCTCATGCCATAGGGTCTGACACCGTTTCTGATGGGAGGTGCCGTAGGTGTCCGAAAGCTCAATCAGACAATCGTCAAAATCAATGTGCCCATAGGCCACGTTCACACCGTCATTCAGATTCGGCGCATACAGAATCTCATACTCCACCCCACCA
>JAZQIN010000209.1:0-5264 GCA_045541155.1 Faecousia sp. | reverse complement strand
GGGTGTCCTATCATTGTTTTGACACCCTCTCAGTCAAAAATCAAAGATTTTTGCCAGCTCTCCCAGAGGGAGAGCCAAGTTTGGTGCGGAGCAATCTTACACCGCTAAACAATAATTTATCTTTCCAAGCCATTGATTTATTTGGAAATTGTGTTATTATTATAATGTATAGCTATGCGCCATGGCGCAGAACCAGACTACTTGGTATGTTAAGGAGAATGAAATGATTACAGTTAGTAACCTCGGTATGCAATTCGGCGGTCAGTGGCTATTCCAGCACGTTGACCTGCAGTTCCTCCCCGGCAACTGCTACGGCATCATTGGTGCCAACGGTGCAGGTAAATCTACCTTCCTGCGGCTCCTCACCGGCGAGCTGGAGTCCACCACCGGCAATATCGCTATCGACCCCGACAAGCGTGTTTCCGTTCTGAAGCAGAACCAGAACGCTTACGACGACTTCACCATCATGGACACCGTCATTATGGGCAACCAGCATCTTTATGATGTGATGAAAGAAAAAGACGCCATCTACGAAAAAGAGGACTTCACCGATGAGGATGGCCTGCGTGCCGCCGATTTGGAAGCAGAGTTCGCAGAACTGGGCGGCTGGGAGGCCGAATCCGACGCTTCCCGTCTGCTGCAGGGTCTGGGCATCTCCACTGATATGCACTACGATTTGATGGGTGCCACTGACCCCCGTCTGAAAGTGAAAGTCCTGCTGGCGCAGGCACTGTTCGGTAACCCCGACATCGTCATGCTGGACGAGCCCACCAACAACCTGGACATTGAAGCCATCAACTGGCTGGAGGACTTCCTGCTGGACTTCCCCGGCATGGTCATCGCCGTGTCCCACGACCGCCACTTCCTGAACACCGTCTGCACCCACACCGTGGACATCGACTACGGCAAAATCAAGATGTATGTGGGTAACTACGACTTCTGGTATGAGTCCTCCCAGATGGTGCAGGCCATGCTGCGCAATAAAAACAAGAAGAATCAGGAGAAGATTGAAGAACTGCAGCTGTTCATTCAGCGTTTCTCCGCTAACAAGTCCAAGGCCAAGCAGGCTACCGCACGCCGCAAGTTGCTGGACAAGCTGACCGTCGAGGAAATGCCTTGCTCCACTCGCCGTTATCCCTTTGTGGGCTTCATGCCCGAGCGTGAGCTGGGTAAGGACATCCTGACCGTCAAGGACGTGTCCGTCACCGTGGACGGCGTGAAGCTGCTGGATAACGTCTACTTCTCCGTTGGCAAGAACGACAAAATTGCTTTCGTGGGTGAGAACGAGCTGGCCCAGACCGCTTTGTTCCAGATTCTCATGGGCGAGCTGGAGCCGGACGAGGGTAGCATCAAGTGGGGCATCTCCACCATTCGCAGCTACCTGCCTAAGGATAACTCCGAATACTTCGAGGGCAACAAGATGGAGCTGGTGGATTGGCTCCGTCAGTACTCCGTCAAGAAGGACGATGTGTACCTGCGCGGTTTCCTCGGCCGGATGCTGTTTAGCAACGAGGACGTGTTCAAGAGCGTGGAAGTCCTCTCCGGTGGCGAGAAGGTTCGGTGTATGCTGAGCAAGATGATGCTCTCCGGTGCCAACGTGGTGCTCCTGGACCAGCCCACCAACCATCTGGATATGGAGTCCATTCAGGCCGTCAACAAGGGTTTGGAAGCCTTCAACGGCGTTGTGCTGCTGGCCTCCCACGACCACGAAATGCTGACCTCCACCTGTAACCGGGTCATCGCCTTCCAGCCCGATGGCACCATCATCGACCGCTACGGCACCTACGATGACTACCTCGCCTGGATGGCAGAGAATAAGCAGCAGTAACAAAAATATACGTCATTTCGAAGGTCGGACGGCCCGTGGCAATCTCCTCCGGATTTCCCCATTTCTCAGGAGTTTGCCACGCCACTGCGCCCACAGGCGCATGCAAAGCGCAACCGCCGCAAAGCGGCGGCTCTTAGCGCGTCGCCGTGTACGCATTGGTTTGCAATGACACCGGTTTTTAGGAGTTGTATATGAAGAAGATTTTAGATATCATTACCGCAAAGATGCAGCAGGCGTTTGTGGATGCCGGGTACGATGCGTCTTTTGGTCGGGTGACGGTTTCCAACCGGCCTGACCTTTGCGAATATCAGTGCAATGGTGCGCTGGCCGCCGCAAAGCAGTACAAATGTGCCCCCATCGCCATCGCCAACGCCGTGGTGGAAAAACTGAATGCCAATGACTACGACATGGTAGAAGCGGTGATGCCCGGTTTCATCAACCTGAAGCTGTCCGGCAGTTTCCTCTCCAGCTATCTGGAGGAAATGCGCACCACGGATGCCTTTGGTATCGTCAAAACCGGCGAGGGTAAGACTGTTGTGGTGGACTACGGTGGCCCCAATGTGGCCAAGCCCCTGCACATCGGACATCTGCGCTCCGCCATTATTGGCGAAAGCCTGAAGCGGCTTTACAAATTCTTCGGCTGGAACGCCATCGGTGACATCCATCTGGGTGACTGGGGTCTGCAGATGGGCCTGATTATCACAGAATTGCAAGAGCGTCAGCCGAATCTTTGCTACTTCGACCCGGACTATACCGGCGAGTACCCCAGCGAGCCTCCCTTCACCATCTCAGAACTGGAGCAAATCTACCCTGCCGCCTCCGCTAAAAAGAAAGAGGACGAAGACTTTGCCGAGCGCGCCCACACCGCTACCTTTGAGCTGCAGCAAGGTCGCCCCGGCTACCGTGCCATCTGGCAGCATATCATGAAGCTGTCCGTGGCAGACATGACCAAAATATACGATAATCTGGATGTCCACTTCGAAAGCTGGCTGGGTGAGAGCGATGCTGACCCCTACATTCCGGCAATGATTGAGGACATCAAGGCTAAGGGTCTGGCAGTCATGAGTGAAGGTGCGCTGGTGATGCCCGTTGCCGAGGAGACCGACAAGAAAGAGGTTCCTCCCTGTATTCTGGTCAAGTCCGATGGCTCCGCCATTTACGCCACCACGGATTTGGCTACCATGGTACAGCGGACGCAGGACTTCAAGCCTGACAAGATTTTTTACGTCACCGACAAGCGCCAGAGCCTGCACTTCGAGCAGATTTTCCGTGCCGCAAAGAAAGCTGGCATCGTGAAGAACGAGACAGAACTGGAACATCTGGGCTTCGGCACCATGAACGGCAAGGATGGTAAGCCCTTCAAGACCCGTGAAGGCGGTGTCATGCGACTGGAGAACCTCATTGCTGACATGACTGCATTTGTGCGCACGAAAGTGGTTGAAAACAAAATCGTTGCTGAGGATGAAGTAGAGGAAACCACGAAGAAGATTGCCATGGCGGCCCTAAAATACGGTGACCTGTCCAACCAACCTACCAAAGACTACATCTTCGACATGGACCGGTTCGCCGCCTTCGAGGGTAACACCGGCCCCTATATCCTCTACACCATCGTGCGAATCAAGAGCATCCTGAGCCGCTACGGTGAATGGAAGCACCTGAGCATTCAGGCTCCTGCCAACGGCTACGCCAAGGACCTAATGCTGGCAATCACCAAGTTTGGACCTGCCATGGAGTCAGCACTGAATTCTTCTGCTCCCAATTTGATTTGCGCCTATATTTATGAACTGGCCGGTGCCGCCAACAAGTTCTATCACGAAACTCCCATCCTCAAAGAGGAAAACGAGGAACTGAAGGCAGGCTACATCGCCCTGATGGGTCTGACCAAGGGAATCCTGGAGCAGTGCATCAACCTACTGGGTTTCGAAGCGCCGGAAAAGATGTAATCTCATTTTTAGCAGGAATGCAGGCTATTCATCTAAACTATAAAGCAACGCACTTTCCTGTGCATAATTTCCCCGGGTTTGCAGAAACTACCTTCGAAATACAGATTTCAGGAGGTATTCACAATGCTACGAAACCGTTTCCTATGCACGGCACTGTGCGTATGCTGTGTACTGGGGGCCGCCGGGAGCGTCATCGCCGCTCAGGTGGACTGCGATGCGGTCTACTGCTTCAGTGACGAAGATTTTTCCACCAACGAGGCGGTCGCCGGCGTCTGCATCATGGAACTGCCAGACTGCCGCACCGGTACTGTCATGCTGGGTAATCGTGTACTGCAGCCGGGAGATATCCTCGCCGCAGATCAGCTGAGTCAGTTGACCTTTGTTCCACTGCTGACCGAGGAGGATGTGGTGGCAACGCTGACCTATCTGCCGATTTTTGAGAATCGGGTGGACGAAGCTGCTGCTATGACCATCACCGTTGCCGGAAAGGTGGACAACGCCCCCATCGCCGAGGATTCCAGCATCGAAACCTACAAAAACCTGCCCAACGAGGGACTTCTGAAGGTCTCTGATCCAGAGGGCCAAAAGCTGACCTATACACTGACCCGTCAGCCGAAACGAGGTACGGTCACCATTCGGGAGGATGGCAGCTTCCTGTACACCCCAAAGAAAAATAAGGTAGGCACCGACTCCTTCACCTACACCGCTACGGATCCGGCTGGCAAGGTATCCCGTGAGGCAACCGTCACCATCCAAATTCTCAAACCTGCTGACAGTAAACAGTACGCCGATACCACCGGCACCTCCTGCCGGTTCACCGCCGAATGGATGCGCAACACCGGGCTGTTCGTGGGAGAGCAGGTGGGCGGTCAGCTGTGCTTCCAGCCTGCCAAGACGCTCAGCCGTGGAGAATTCCTGACCATGCTGGTCAAGACACTGGATATCAATGTGGACACACAGGCATCCTACACCGGCTTTGCAGACGAAACACCGGACTGGCTCCGTCCCTATCTGGCAGCGGCTCTGCGGACCGGAATGCTGGCTGGCTGGCCTTACGGTGACGCCTTTGGGGCACAGGAGACCATCTCCGGTGCTGAAGCCGCCTTGCTGGTGCAAAACGCGTTGGACCTGACGGTGACTACCGATGTACCCGCTGGTAAGGAAAACGACGGAGACACCCCCACATGGGCCATGATTGCCATCACTGCCATGACCGACAATGGATTCAACGTAACAAATGCCGCCCTGACACGAGCGGATGCAGCTGCGTTGCTCTATCAAGTCAATCAGTTGGAACGTTGATTATATCGCCGCTGCCCTGCGCAGCGGCGTTCCTTTTGAATCCGCAAATCATTGTTTACCGGCGTACCGCCGGAATGCAGAATGCAGAATGCTGAATGCAAAATGATTGTATTTCCTGCGGAAATGATGATATATTGTCGGCAACGCCGACACCATTTATTCTGCATTTTGCATTCTGAATTTTGCATTGC
>JAZQIN010000208.1:0-3807 GCA_045541155.1 Faecousia sp. | reverse complement strand
CTTGCCTCTCCCTCTGGGAGAGGTGCCCCAGTGCGCACACTGGGGCGGAGAGGGTATATAAAGCGCCGAAACCCTCTCAGTCACCGCCTTCGGCGGTGCCAGCTCTCCCAGAGGGAGAGCCAAGGCGGCTTCGCCGCTAGTCCGCTAAACGATAATTTATGGTTCTCGAATAAGGGATTTTGGAGAGATTTATGTCTATCAAAACCATCAAAAACGGTGATTTGGAATATCTGATTTCCGATGGGATAGCGGTCCCTCATTGCTTCACCACTCGGTTTGGGGGTGTCAGCGGTGGGCATCTGTCCAGCCTAAACATCGGCATCCATCGGGATGACGAATGGGAAAACGTTCTGAAAAACTACGATATTTTGGGGAAAGCTTTAAATTTCAACTGCGAAAACTTGGTTCTTTCCCATCAGACCCATACGGATACCGTCCGGGTGGCAGGCGCGGCGGATGCCGGAGCCGGGCTGTTCGCCCCGGAGCTTCCGCCCTGCGATGCCCTGATTACCAACGTAACGGGGCTGGCGCTGACTATCTTCACCGCCGACTGCACCCCCATCCTGCTCCACGACCCGGTCACCGGGGCGGTGGGAGCGGTCCATGCTGGATGGCGTGGCACTGCCGCCTCCATCGCCGCAAAGACCGTGACGGAAATGACTGCCAATTTCGGTACCTGTCCGGCGGATGTCCGGGCAGCCATCGGCCCCAATATCGGCCCCTGCTGCTTCGAGACCCATGAGGATGTGGCCCAAGCAATGTGGGAGGCCTTCGGTACCGGATCTGATGCTTTTATCCGCCAGAGCGGTGAAAAATTCCACATCGATTTGAAGGGACTGAACGCCCTGTCGCTGAACCGGGCCGGTGTGGAGGTGGTGGACATCAGTGACCACTGCACCGCCTGTCAGCCACAGCGGTTCTGGTCCCACCGGGTCACCGGTGGAGTCCGGGGGGCGCAGGGGGCCATCATTGTTTGCAAGGAGGGGAATGGATGAAACGGCTGCTTTGCCTTGGCTTATGTCTGGCGCTTTTGACCGGCTGCGGTGGCCCGGACAAGGAGCCTTATGTCCCCACCGGCAACGGGCTGGTCTCCGACGAGCCTGCCGTCCCGGAAAAACCTCAAATCACCGAGCAAAAAATGTCTCTTCCCTACTTCCCGGACAAAGACCTCTCCCCCTTCCAATGTACCGACATCACCAACCGAACCATTTTTTCTCTGGTTTATCAGGGATTGTTTGCTGTGGATGCGGCGTATGAGGCCCAGCCGGTGCTGTGCAGTCGCTATACCGTCTCCCGGGACATGAAAACCTACACCTTCTATCTGGAGGAGGCCACCTTCTCCAATGGAGAAAAGGTCACAGCGGCGGATGTGTCCGCCAGTCTGAAAAAAGCCGTCAAAAGCGACTGGTACGGCGGACGATTCTCCTATGTGGAGTCGATTTTTACCACTGACGATGGGGGCGTACAGGTTTCGCTGGCGACCCCCTATGAAAATTTCCAAATTCTGATGGATATTCCCATCGTTCCCCGGGATCAGGTGGACCGGAAACGTCCCATCGGCACCGGACCGTATGTTTACGAGGAGTTCGAGGATGGCCTCCGGCTCCGGCGGCGCACTGACTGGTGGTGCGTGGCCCAGCTGCCGGTGCGTGCCCAGATTATCTCGCTGGTGCCCGGTGAGAGCGTGTCACAGCTTCGGGATGAATTTGAATTTTCTGGTCTGGGCATGGTTTGCACGGATCCCGGCAGTGAGCAATATGTGGACTTCCACAGCGATTATGAGCTGTGGGACTGCGAGACCGGCGTATTTATGTATCTGGCGTGCAATAGCAACAGTCCTGTGCTGAAAGGTGGCATCCGACGCGCCCTGACCTATGGCGTGAATCGGGAGCATCTGGTGGAGCACTACTACCGAGGCTTTGGATATGGCGCGTATTTGCCTGCTTCGCCCCAGTCTCCATGGTATGACGGGACGCTGATTAAGGACATGGGCTTCCACCCCGAAAAGCTAAAACAGGCGGTAAAGGCCGACCCCTCCTCGGAGGCGGTGGTGTTCCTTGTGAACAAGGACGACGGCCTGCGGCTGCGAATTGCCCGGGATATCGCCCAAACGCTGAAAGAATGTGGCTTGAAAATCACCATGTCTGAGCTGGCCACGGCAGAATATGTGAAGGCGCTGGAGGACGGGCAGTATGACTTGTATCTGGGCCAAACCCGTCTGTCACCCAATATGGATTTATCGGCCTTCTTCGATGCCGACGGGGCACTGAGCTTCGGCGGCTTGGACGATGCGGTGACCTACGCCTTGTGCAAGGAGGCGTTGGCCAACAGCGGCAATTATTTCACTCTCTACAAGCAAATCATCGAGGACGGGATGCTGTGCCCGGTGCTGTTCCGCAGCTGTGCGATTTTCGTGCAGCGTGGCGCACTGACAGAGCTGTACGCCTCCCGAGACAATGTTTTTTACTATGATTTGGACAAAGACCCTGCCGCAGCCCGGGCTGAGGCGGAATGAAAGGATGTATCATCATGAAAAGATTCGCTGCGTTGATTTTGATGCTGAGTATGCTGCTGCTTTGGGGCTGCGGCAGCAGTGAGGAGACGCCTCTGACGTATGCCACCACCACGACACTGACCACCGCTCCCACCACCACTGCACCTACCACTACCGCCCCTACCACCACTGTGCCCACCACCGAGCCGGAGCCGATTCCGGACCCCGAGCCGGTCCCAGAGCACGTCAACCCCCTCACCGGTGAGGAGTTGGCGGAACCGTACATGAATCGAATCTACGCCGTGGTCATCGAGGATGACAAGCGTTCCTTGCCCCATTGGGGTGTCAGCAATGCCGATATGCTCTGGGAGATGCCCCACGAGGGTGGCATCACCCGGATGGTGGCGATGTTTACCGACGTGGCGGCGGTGGAGAAGGTTGGCCCCAACCGCTCTGCCCGACCCTATCTGATCAGTCTGGCACAGAGCTTTGATGCCATTTTTGTCCATGCCGGCGGTAGCACCCAGGCCTACAAGGACTTCAAGTCCACCGGCTGGAATCATATCGACGGCGTGAAGGGCCAGTGGGACCATTTCTTCCGGGATAAGGACCGCCGGGCGCAGGGCGTTGCGCTGGAGCATACCATGTACACCACCGGCGCAGAGATTCTGGAGGCCACTGGGCAGGAGGGCTTCAAGACCTCCCGGGGCGAGGAGGTTAACTACGGCTACCTGTTCGCTGAGGATGGAACTCCGGCGGATGGTGTGGCGGCGCAGAATATCGATTTGCGGTTCCAGAAGGACGGCAAAAAAACCTCTTTCCGTTATGATGCGGAGGCTGGGAAATATACCGTCTATCAGTACGACCGAGACTACACCGACGGCAACAACGGTGTGGTGGTGCCCTTTGAGAATGTTATCGTGATCGAGACCGATTGGGGTGTGCTGAACAGCTACGGTGCCCTGACGGTGGATTTGATTGACGAAGGAGATGGCTGGTTCGCCTGCAACGGACAGGCGGTGCAGATTCGCTGGAGCCGTGGCGCTACCGGCGAGCCGATTTCCTTTACCCTCGCCGACGGCACTCCCCTCACCCTTGGCACCGGCACCACCTATGTGGCTGTCATTCGCAATGGTGCCCCCGTCACCATCAGCTGAGATAGAAAGAGTGTAGTAAATTATCGTTTAGCGCACTAGCGGCGAAGCCGCCTTGGCTCTCCCTCTGGGAGAGCTGGCACCGCCGAAGGCGGTGACTGAGAGGGTTTCGGCGCTTTATATACCCTCTCCGCCCCAGTGTGCGCACTGGGGCACCTC
>JAZQIN010000207.1:0-2998 GCA_045541155.1 Faecousia sp. | reverse complement strand
GGGGCTGTCAGAAATCTTAGATTTCTGACTGGGGGATTTTGCGGTAAAATGGTACGTATTCGCCGTAATGTCAGGCGAAAACGTAACTTCGTACTGCGATAATCCCTCCGACCCGGCGTTCGCCGGGCCACCTCCCTTTAGGCAAGGGAGGCTTTAGCGCAGACACCGCCAAACAATCATTTATCTCTTTATCCCCACAAGGCTGACAGCGTGGGAATGACCTGCTTTTTGCGGCTCATCACACGGGGCAGGAATATGGTGCTGTCCTTCGGCTGCACATTAAATGCCTGCCGAATGATCTCATCATCACCAACATAGATCAGTTGCGTGCCCTCCAGTAGCACATCTGTCAGCATTAACACCACCAGATCAAAACCTTTTTCACGGGCGGTTTTTTCCATCAGCGGCAGGAATTCATCCTTACGCTTCAGCATGGCCGGGCTGTCCACACAGGTGATCTGACTCACTGCCAGATCATGACCTGCGATATGGAACTCCTTGTAGTCCGTAAACAACAGATCCTTCGCCGTCTTGTTCTCCACGGAAGCCGAGAAAATATCCCGTCCCAGCTCCTCCAGCGACACATTGGCGATGCGCGCCATCCGCTCCGCCGTGCGACGGTCCCGGTCGGTGCAGGTGGGGGATTTGAACATGACCGTATCGGACAAGATCGCCGCCGCCATCATACCTGCCATACCGGCAGAGGGCATCAGCCCCCGGTCCTGAAACATTCCGGCAATGATGGTATTGGTAGAGCCCACCGGCTCGTTGCGCACATAAATGGGATTGGTCGTCTGAATATCCGCCAGCCGGTGGTGGTCGATGATCTCCAGAATCTCCGCCTCCTCCAGACCGGGGACAGACTGCGCTGCCTCATTGTGATCCACAAGCACCACACGCTTACGCCGGGGACGCAGCAGATGATACCGGGTCAGCACGCCAACGATCTTTTCATTTTCATCCAGAATGGGATAGCAGGGCTCCCGGTGCTTCAAAACCTGCTCCCGTACGTCATCCACCCGGTCATCCACGTGAAAGCAGATCAGTTCCTCCCTGCGGCAAATGCGCCCAATGGGGGTAGACTGAAAAATCAGCCGTGCCGCCCGATAAGCATCAAAGGGTGTGGAAATGATGCAGGTGGACGTGGGCATTTTTTTCAGCTGTTCATCCAGCTCCGCCTGACACAGCACCAGGCACTGCACATTCATTTCCAATGCCCTTTTGATCATTTCCGGCTGGTGTCCGCAGATGACCACCGTGTTTTGACTGCTCCACAGCAGATTATCCCGGCTCTGAGGCAGTGCGATCACCACCTCGCCGGCTATGGTATCCGTGTTTTCTCCGGCTTCGTTCAGAATTTTACCTTCCAGCACGGACAGCACGTTGAACAGCGGCACTTGCTGCAGCGTTGCCGCATGGATCTGACCCATATTGTACCGGGCTACATCCTCCTGCGACAGCATGCCATACAGCGTTCCGTCCTCATTCGCAACGGGAATAGCGGCCAGGTTCTTCTGCTCCTGAAGCAGATTCCAGCCCCGATCCACCGTAACCGCCGTACTCAGTACCGGCGGCGTATCATAATCCAGATCCCGAACCTGGGTATGCATACTGGTGATCAGCGTGGGCGGTTCAAATCCGAACCGGTCCAGCACCAGACGGGTTTCATCGGATACCCGCCCAAGGCAGGCCGCCTCGTATTCCCGGTCGCCGATGGCATTGCGCAGTGCCGCATAAGCCATGGCCGCCACAATGGAGTCCGTATCCGGATTTCGATGGCCTGTTACGTAAATAGGATCCATGCTGCCGCCTCCTTGTTGTCTGAAAACTACGCCGTTACTTCCCCTGCCAGATCAATCGCAAACAGCTTGCTGATCTCCTTTTGGTTCATTCCCTGACCGATGGCCCACATCAGCTTGGTCATGGCAGCTTCCGTGGTCATATCCCGTCCCTGAATAACCCCCAGTTCCAGCAGTTTGTTGCCCACCTGATAAACCCTCAGGTCAGCGCTGTCGTATAGGCACTGGGTGGTGATCACCACGCTCATTCCAGCTTCCACCGCAGCCCGGATGCCGTTCAGCCCCTCGTGCAGCACATTTACGCCGCCCAGACCGAAGGCCTCGATCACCACACCCTTGTATCCCATGCCCACCAGCGCGTCAAAAATACGGGGCGACAGGCCGGGGGTCAGCTTCAGCAAAAACACATCGCCGCTGATCCGGTCCATCAGCCGTGCCGGCCCTTTGACCCGGGGAATCACCCGTTCGTCGACCTTCAGGCCCAGTCCGGTGATCTGGGCGGCATATTTGGCATTGACGCTTTCAAAAGCGGAAAAATCCGTAGCACGAACCTTGACAGCCCGGCAGCCCAGCATGACCTTCCGGTCAAAGGCCAGAAAAACACCCGGTTTTTCCGATGCCGCCATAGCAAAGGCAGTACGCAGATTGTCCGGTCCGTCACTGAGCACATCTGCCAGCGGCAGCTGGGAGCCGGTGAAGACCACAGGAATATCGATATCCGGCAGCATGAAGGTCACTGCCGAAGCGGTATAGGCCATGGTATCCGTGCCGTGGGATACCACAATGCCATCAAAATCCCCCCGCATTTCATAAACAGAACGGGCGATGAGCTGCCATTCCTCAGGACGGATGTTGGACGAATCCAGACACATCACATCCCGGACAGTGATATCATAATAGGTGCGCAGCTGGTTGATCTCACGCTCCATCACATCGCTGCGATGGGGCTCCAGTCCGTCGGAACCGGGCATAGAGGCAATGGTGCCGCCGGTGGTCAGTAAAAGCAGTTTTTTCTTGTTCATGGTTGACCTCTGTCTTTTTTATGTGCGGTAAATGATTATTTAGCGGGCATGGCCCGCAGCAAACGCGTTACGAACCCTGGCATAAACTTTTACACCATTGGGGGTCACTCGGTAACAAAATGCTCAAATTTCGCAAATAAAACGATACCGAGCGGTACCCAGTGGTGTAACGATTAC
>JAZQIN010000206.1:0-3990 GCA_045541155.1 Faecousia sp. | reverse complement strand
AAACTTGGCTCTCCCTCTGGGAGAGCTGGCAAAAATCTTTGATTTTTGACTGAGAGGGTGTCAAAACAATGATAGGACACCCTCTCCGCCCAGTGTGCGCACTGGGCACCTCTCCCTGAGGGAGAGGCAAGGGGTGCGGCGCTTAGTGCGCTAAACAATAATTTACCGCCTGGTTGGATTTGTAAATGGCATAAATTCCGAAATACTATTACTTGTGCTAGTGACTTGCAGAGGGCAATTGGTATAATGATAGTAGGCGTAATGTGCATTGAGGAATACAAGAATGCAACTACCCTTTATTAAGCTAAGGAGGAATATACGATGAAAGCAAAACGCTTATTGAGTTTTCTGCTGGCGCTGGTTATGGTTGTGGGGCTGCTGCCCATGACGACCTTTGCGGCAGAGGATGTGTATGCTGTGGATATCCGTATTCTGGATACCCAAGGCAATGATTTGTCCCATCAATGGATGCAAATTGAGGTGGATCAGACCATTGTTCTGCGGGCAGAGGTAGAATACAGCGATGGCTCCATTGTCAGTGAAAATGTCCAATGGAATCAGGACAACAGCTACTGCGGAACCCTCAGTGCCGGCTCTGGCTCTCTGGTCCGATTTACCGGCAAAAATCAAGGCACCACGATGATTATCGCATCGTATACGGCCGAGGACGGTAGCTATCTGGAAACCGATTTGACTCTGGATGTCTATGAGCCTGCGGCAAGTCTGAGAATCCGCGATACGCGGGATGGTTCCTATGTCCATAACGGAACCATGAAGGTCGATAGCGGAGAGAGATTTACGCTGAACGTATTGTTCTACCAATATGGCGCAATGAACCCCGTTGAAGATGGCGTAACATGGGTCAGCGGTGACAGCTCCATCATCGCCGTGGATCAGGAGTACAAGAAGTTTGATGCTATTTCCGATGGCATTACCACCCTCACCGCTTCTTACGAGCATGAGGATGGTCAGGTTTATAGCGCCACCGTCACCGTCAAGGTCGGCTACGATGATTCTGCTCGTGTGGTGATTCTGGATAGTCAGGGTTCTGAGTGCACCTACAGCACTGTGGATCTGGTTTATGGTCAGACCATGACGCTGTCTGCTGAGGTTCGTAATGTGGAAGAAGAGGTCATTTCCACTGAGGTGGCATGGTCGATGCTTAACAATCTGGATATCCTTTCCATTGACAATGGTAAGCTTACCGCTGTCAACGCCGGTGCTGAGACGGTTGTTGCGACCTACTACGATGAGTATGGCTTTGAATACAGCGCCGAGGTCTACATCAGCGTGGACTACGAAGTGCCGCACATCATTTCCGCCATTAACTGCAAGGTGTACAATCAGGCCGGTGAGGAAGTCACCTCCGCTATGAATGGCGAGGAACTGACTGTGGTAGCACAGCCCCCTCTGCCCTACGATGTATTTTTCGCTTGGGTATGCCATGGAACAGGTAAGTTATCTGACCTGTATGAAGAAACGACCACCCTGTACATGGGCAACAGCGATTTGACCGTCGAGGCCTGTTTTGAAAAGGGAGCGACGGAAATCACCAGTGTAACGGTCACTGGCATCGACACCCCCAGAGTGGGCGAGGAGGCTGACTTCACCGCGGAGGTTCCGGCCGATGCCCATTATATCGTCGCCGCCCCGGAGGGCACCCTGGATTATTATAACGGTATTTACTGGTACGACATGACGGACAAAGTAGCCCTGAAACCCGGCGATGTGTTCATCAGCGGACACAACTACACATGTTATGTTGGCATTTTGCCCGCTGACGGATATGTTCTGTCGGTCACAGAGACCGGTACATCAAACCTGAGTGCTGATGTTGAGCTGTATAGTTCCCACGGTGGCATTGTCCTGGTTGGTATGTTCGCTGATGTTCCCCGATATGAGTATGTGCGGCTGGTTGGAGCATTTCCGTCCCTCGGCAGCTCAACCTATTTGACCTGGTACACTACCCCTGTTGAAACCTATCAGCTCAATGTGACGGGAGGCTATGCCCTCAACGAGGACGGCGAGGTGGTCACCCGTGCCGCCGCCGGCGAGAAGATTTCCCTGTTCTATGAGGATCCCATGGGTATTCGGGATTTCAGCTACTGGCAGAACAATTCTTCCGTAGAGGTTATCTTCGAGTACGACAGCAATGGCAACGCCACTTTCACCATGCCCGAATCCGATGTGGATATTCAGGCTGTGTTCCGCCCCTATCCTCTGGAGAAGGTGGAGTTTGAACTGAACGGCTTTTACGCCGGCGGTCAGGCTGAAGGTCTGGATGTCATCAATAACAACACGGGTGTTGACCTGATTTACAACGACACCGGCAAAAACTACACCCTGTACAACGACTACTTTGACGATATGGGCACCGTGGCCAGCGGCTACCTGTACAGCAACGTGGCTTACTGGCTGCAGCTGGATCTGCTGGTGGCTGACGGCTATACGATGGACCAGCTGATGGAGGATGCAATTACACTGAAGATTGGCAATCAGGTATACTGCGCCACATCCGTTTCCCACGCAGACAGCTATGTGACCGTGTATTTCAAGCTGGAGTCCGTCCCCACCGTCACCCTGTACAGCGTTCTGGTTGGCGATGGCACTGCCCTTTACAACGGCGTAGAGGTCACAGAGGCCCCTGCAGGTGCTACGATTTACCTGATTCCCAACGACGCTCAGGAAAACCAGACCTTCAACGGCTGGAAGGACGAATACGGCAACATCACCATCGAAACCGATGTGGACGGTATGATGTACTTCATCATGCCCGAGGGCAACGTGTACGTCAATATGCTTACCAAGGGCGCAATCTACTATGTCTATGTCGAGGGCATCGATTATCCCACAGTCGGCACCAATCCGGACTTTACCGCCACGGTTGATTCGGACTACGGTTATGATTTCTATCCCATGGATGGTGTCACAGATACCGGCATCTGCTGGCATAAGGAACTGGATCAGTATAGCTCCGAGAGATTGTTTGCCGATTCCGTGTTTGAGCCGGGCTGTACCTACACCGTCAGTGCAGTGCTTCAGGCTCTGGACGGCTACTACTTCGCCACCGACGAATATGGCTCTGTAAATGCCCTGTGCTACATCAACGGGATGCAGGCTGAGATTTCCTACATCAACGATGAACTCAATAAGTATATTTCCATTTACATCAAGTACACCCTGCCCCAGTCGTATTCCATTACCGTGGAGGGCGGCTTGGCATATTCTCCCCGCAGTGATGCTACTACCGAAAACACCACCCCCATCACCTCCGCTACGGCTGGCGAATACATCAAGGTCGTAGCCACCCCCGAGGCAAATCAGATGTTCTCCCATTGGGAAATCGTTTCCGGTACCATCAAGATTGGTGAAGATGAGCTGCTCAATTCCACCATCTACTTCAGTATGCCGGAAGAGGATGTGGTGATCCGTGCGGTGTATTTGGTGATTCCCACGCTGTCCCTGCAGTATCCCACCCTGTCCTTCGAGGCGGAGATTATGTACAACGCTTACGTTTCCGTCAGCGATATGTCCTCCGTTGTGGAGCTGGGTATGATTACCTTTGATTCTCGTCTGACGGATGGTACGATTGATGACGCAGTGGACGTGATTCCCGGCTACTTCACCTCCGGCAGCTACCATGTGGTCAGCTCCAACGGCATCCCTGCCAAGCAGCTGGGCGACGCCCTGTATATCAAGGTATACGCCAAGCTGTCCGACGGCAGCTACGCCTACTCCAGCGTTGCTGGTTACCACGCTGTTGCCTACGCCAACGACATCCTGAACAGCTCCAGCGCTACCGCCAAGGCTAAGGCCCTGATGGTCGCTATGCTGAACTACGGTGCCGCTGCGCAGGTGCAGTTCAACTACAAGACCGATGCCCTGATGAACGCCTCCCTGACTGCTGAGCAGCAGGCTCTGGTGCAGGCTTACGACGCTTCCATGGTCGATGACGTGGTCAGCGTGGACAGTTCCAAGGTGGGCAAGTTC
>JAZQIN010000205.1:0-3901 GCA_045541155.1 Faecousia sp. | reverse complement strand
CCGCTCCAGAGAATCCCCCAGCTGGCTCAGCTTCTCCAAGCGCAGACTTTCATCCCAAAAACCGATTTGCATAGCACTCGCCCTCCTTTTGGAGCTATTATATCATATCCCTCTAAATTTGGCGAGTTTTTAGAGGCGCCCGATAATTTACGTTTCAAATCAGAATAGGAGTATTTTTATGCGACATTTTTTCAGCGCCCGGGTTCGGGTGGTACTGATTCTGGCGTTGCTGTTGACCGGCCTGCTGGGCGTGCTCAGCACCGTCACCGGCAAGAGCATCCCCTCCATGGTGGTCCAGGGCATCCTGACCCCTCTGCGTGCCGGTGCCAACGCCCTGACCGAATCGGCGGAGCAGATGTACAACTATATGTTCCGCTATGAGTCCCTGCAGGCGGAAAATGATGCCCTGAAGGCCGAAATCGCCGAGATGCGTGAGGACAATCTGCTGGCGGACTCCATCTCCCGGGAGAACGACCGGCTTCGGGATCTGCTGGACCTGAAATCCGCCAACGAAACCTATGAGCTGGTGGACGGCTACATCATCTCCCGTTCCTCCACCGACTGGACCAGTGCCTTCACCATCAACAAGGGCACCGACCACGGCGTGGCTGAGGGAATGTGCGCCATCACCGAGAACGGCGAGGTGGTGGGTCTGGTGGTGGAGGCCGGAGGTAACTACTGCGTGGTCAAGACCGTGCTGGATTCCTCTCTGGAGGTCAGCGCCACCATCGCCTCCTCCGGCTATTCCGGCATGGTACAGGGCGGCTACGCCTCCGGACAGGAGGATTTGCTGCGGATGGAGTATCTGCCCAGCTCTGCGGTAATCCGCAACCGGGATCAGGTGGTCACCTCCGGCTCCACCGTCTATCCCCGGAACCTGATTATCGGTCATGTGATAGACGCCGGCATGGGCGACACCGGCGTGAACAAGTACGCCATCCTGGAACCTGCCGCCGATATCGAAAATCTGGAGCAGGTGTTCATCCTGACCGCCTACGAGCAGGAGTAAGCCATGGGAAGAAAGCGTGAATTTCGCCCCGATACCCACAGGGAAGATCTGCTGGGCAAGCTCCTTCTGACGCGCAAGCAGCGGCAGACGGTACTGCGGTGGGTGATGTACAGTCTGGTGTGCCTGATTGCCCTGCTGGTGCAGGATGTGGTCATGAGCCGCATTACCATCTTCGACACCACCACCGAGCTGGTGCCCTGCCTGATTCTGACCATCTGCGTCCTGCAGGGCGTGGAGAGTGGCTGCGTTTTTACCCTGACGGCAGCGCTGATTTATTACTTTTCCGGATCTGCACCGGGCATCTGGATCATCCCTGTGCTGACGACCCTCGGGGTAATATCCACCATCTTCCGTCAGGCCTATCTGCGCAAAGGGCTGCTGACCCTGCTGCTTTGCGTGACGGTGTCGATGCTCCTTTATGAGCTGTGCAACTTCGGCATCGGCGTGTTTTTGCACCTGACCTACCCCGGCAGACTCAGTGCCTTCCTCGTGACGGCCCTGCTGACCGTGGTGGAGGTGCCAATCGTTTACCCCATCCTCATGTCCATCGGTAAAATTGGAGGAGAAACATGGAAAGAGTGACCCGCTTTCGGGCCGGCTTTTTGCTGTGCCTGTTTGTGTTCGTGCTGGGTTTTTATTGCTTCAAGCTGTACGATATGCAGGTGGTGCAGACCGGCGGCAATACCAACAACATCACCACCTTCGAGACCCGGACGCGGGTCAAGGCCGCCCGGGGCAACATCCTCGATCGCAACGGCAACGTGCTGGTGACCAATCGGGCCAGCTATGATTTGACAATCAACCATTTCGTGCTGACCAGCTCCGCTACCCCCAACGAAACGCTGCTGCAGCTGGTGCGGCTGTGCCGGGAGAAGGAAATCGAGTACACCGACCACCTGCCCCTGAGTAAGTCCGCCCCCTTCACCTACACCCTCAGCGACTACAACACCACCTGGCAAAGCCATTTCCAGACCTTCCTCGCCTACCGGGATCAGCTGGATTCGGACATCTCCGCGGCACTGCTGATGGAAAAGCTTCGGGAAAGCTACCAAATCCCGGAGCACTGGTCCAGTGCCGATGCCCGGGCAGTGCTGGGACTGCGCTATGAGCTGAGCCTGCGCAACTGCGTGGGCAGCCTGAGCAACTATGTATTCCTGTCCGACGTGAGCAATGATGTGCTGGCGGCAGTGCTGGAGCTGAATGTGCCGGGTATGAACGTGGAATCCGCCACCGTTCGGGAATATTCCACCAAATACGCCGCCCACATTCTGGGTTATGTGGGTGCCATGAACGCCAAGCAGTGGGAGCATTATAAGGAAATCGATGGCTACTCCATGGATGCGCTGGTGGGCCAGACCGGTCTGGAGGAGGCCTTTGAGGAATACCTCCATGGCACCGACGGTACCCGTGTGGACGTGGTGACCAAGGACGGCACGCTGGTGGAGTCCTACTACGAGGTGGAGCCTCAGGCCGGACAGAACGTACAGGTCTCCATCGACTTGAACCTGCAGACCGCCGCCGAGGATGCCATGGAAATCACCATCTCCCAGCTCCGGGACCCGGCGTACAACGACGAGGAGGACGGACGGGATGCCGACGGTGCGGCGGTGGTGGCCATGGACGTAAAAACCGGTCAGATTCTGGTCTGCGGCAGCTACCCCACCTATGACCTGTCTACTTTGTTCGACAACTATAATGCGCTTCTGGAGGCAGATTTGCAGCCCATGTTCAATCGGGCCTTGCAGGCAACCTATCCTCCCGGCTCCACCTATAAGATGTCCATGACGATAGCGGCGATTGAGGACGACCAAATCGGTCGCTGGACCACCATCACCGACAAGGGCGTATTCACCAAGTACGCCGGCTTCAAGGCCAACTGCCTGAAGTACACCAATCAGGGCACCACCCACGGCTCCATCGACTGCACCGATGCCCTGAAATATTCCTGCAACTATTTCTACTATGAGCTGGGCGACCGGATGGATATCGACGACATCGATGCCATGGCGAAGGCGTTGGGACTGGGCGAAAAGACCGGCATCGAGCTGTACGAGGCTCAGGGCCAGCGAGCCAACCCGGAGACTAAGGCCAAGGAGCATGAGGGTGACGATTCCCGTTGGTACAAGGGTGACCAGATTCTGGCCGCCATCGGTCAGTCGGAAAACAAATTCACCCCCATCCAGCTGTGCAACTACGTCACCACCATCGTCAACGGCGGTGACCGCTATCGTGCCACCTTCATGAACCGGGTGGTCAGCGCTGACTACAGCAAAGTGGTGGCCCAGATGAAGCCGGAGGTCATGGTCTCCACCGATATTTCTGACGAGGCCATCAACGCCGTGGTGCAGGGTATGATCAAGTGCGCCAACGAATCCGGCGGCACCGCCTACCGCACCTTCGGCGATTACCCGGTGAAGGTGGCGGCAAAGACCGGCACCGCCCAGACCGGACGGAAGGATTGCTCTGACAACGGTGCATTCGTGTGCTTCGCCCCTGCCGACGATCCTCAGATCGCGGTGGTGGTCTACGGCGAGAAGGCCGGTCACGGCTCCTCGCTGGGCAACGTGGCAAAGGCCGTGCTGGATGCCTACTTCGGCGTGGAGGATTCCGGTGATATCACCATCGGTGAAAATCAGGTGGGATAAATAATGTTGAATGCAGAATGAAGCAAATGGACGCTTCGCCGCTAGTGCGCAAAGCGTCTTGGCTCCCCTTTGGGAGAGCCAGACTGTCAAAAAAAGTACTTTCTGCGGTAAATTATTGTTTAGCGCACTAAGCACTGCACCGTATACAACGCTTGTCATTGCGAGGCCCGAAGGGCCGTGGCAATCCGTACTCCTCGTAATATGTAGAGAAAACGGATTCCCACGGTCGCTACGCTCCCTCGGAATG
>JAZQIN010000204.1:0-25228 GCA_045541155.1 Faecousia sp. | reverse complement strand
AATGTGGTATGCGGTTTGAAGGTACCCTGCGTCAGTCTGACCGGAATAATCAGGGTATTTGTGATGCCAGCTGGTATGCTATTTTAAAATCAGAGTATTGAGGAACGGTTATGGACGGTAAACTGCGCAACATGACCTCTGTTTACTTGACAGGGGAACAGGGAATACTCTGCCTGTACCGGATCGGGTCCCGGGTGGCCAATAACAAGTATATCGGCTCCGCCGGCGGTCATTTTGAAAAAGAGGAACTGAACGATGCACGATCCTGCATCCTCCGGGAGATGCAGGAGGAGCTTGGCATCACGGCTTCTGATGTGGACAGCCTCAAAATGCGCTACATCACCTACCGGCTGAAGGACGGGGAAATCCGGCAGAATTATTACTTTTTCGGCAGCCTGAAAGAGGAAAGAACGCTCGAAAGCACAGAGGGAATTCTGGAATGGATACCCTATGATGGCTTTGAGAATCTGAATATGCCGGTGTCTGCCAGACATATGATTCTGCATTATCTGAAAGTGGGACGCTTTGATGATATTCTTTATGCCGGAATCACAGAGGAGAACGGCACCTGCTTTGTAGCGATGAAGGAATTTGAAGGTTGACACTTTCCTTTGAAAGTCCTATAATATCCGAAGAACAAACAAAAGGAGCGCGAATTGATCATGAGTTCTTGTAACGGTAATTGCTCCAGCTGCTCCAGCTCTACCTGCGGCGACCGCAAGGCTGAGAGCCTGCTGGCAAACCTGAATCCCAAGTCCACCGTAAAAAAGGTAATCGCTGTTGTGTCCGGTAAGGGCGGCGTCGGTAAATCTACCGTGACCTCTATGCTTGCGGTAAGCATGGCCCGGCAGGGCAAGCGCGTGGGCGTGCTGGATGCGGACATCACCGGACCTTCTGCACCCACTGCTTTTGGTGTTACCGAATGCCAGGGCGCATCTGAGGATGGCCTGTATCCCGCACTTTCCCGGGGAGGCATTCAGGTCATGTCCATTAATCTGCTGCTGGATGATCCGGCCTCTCCTGTTGTCTGGCGGGGCCCTGTGATCGCCGGTGCGGTTAAGCAGTTCTGGACCGATGTGATCTGGGAGGATGTGGACTATCTGTTCGTGGATATGCCTCCCGGAACCGGCGATGTGCCCTTGACGGTGTTCCAGAGCCTGCCGGTGGATGGCATCGTGATCGTGACCTCTCCTCAGGATCTGGTGAGCATGATCGTGTCCAAGGCGGTGAAGATGGCGAATATGATGCACATCCCGGTGCTGGGCTTCGTGGAGAATTATAGCTATCTGGAGTGCCCCGATTGCGGCAAGAAGATCCAGGTCTTTGGAAAGAGCCATCTGGACGAGGTGGCGGCTTCCTTCGGGCTTCCCGTCCTGGCAAGGCTCCCCATCGATCCCAATGTGGCGCTGTGCTACGATAGCGGCCTGATGGAGACGGTGGATACCGCCAATGTGGATGGCGTGATCGATGCCATCGAGAACGCAGGATGATACAGATCTCGGCACGTTGCTTCGGCAACGTGCCGTTCTTTTGGAGATACGTCGAGATCCCCTTGTATCGGCAGATCGAAACTCCTATCATGTTTTGGATGGACAAAACGAGGAGGAAGCGATACAATGAAGCTAAGATACATAGGGATATGGTCATCGGTGGTTTTGATCGTGCTATTCATGGGATGCCAGGATAGGTCTTCGCCTGTCGCAGTGGTCGAGACCGTATCACCAGATGTGGTCCAGGTCGAGCCATCGGGGATGCTGCTGATCGGGGATATGCGGGTGTGCAGTTTGCGGGATACCGCTGCCATGGATCAGGCAGATCACTTCTGTTGCCCGGAGTTGAACGTGTTCACGGCTTTGGATACGTGCTTATCGGATCGAACGTTCCAAAACATGACGTTGCGGGAGCTTTTGGCGGAGCGGGAGTATGATGCGGTGGTGGTGTGTCTTGGATTGAACGAGGCGGGCTATCCTTTGGACCGCTTGATGCGAGGGTTCCAGGAGCTGGCCGGATTTTTGGTGCGGACCCAGCCTCAGGCGACCATCGTGTTCCATGCTGTTATCACGGTGGATCGGCAACAGGCGCAGCAGGTCCCTTACACTGCGCCGGGGAATTTGGAGCAGATCAACACCGGGATACGTGAAATGGCGCTTCGATATCGGGTGTGTTATTTAGAAATGGATGGCTGGTTCACCGACGATACCGGGTATCTCAGGGCGGAAGCCGGTGGGACGGGGTGTCGTTTATCGCAGGAGGGCTGCCGCAGATGGGCCCAATGGCTCACGGAGCAGATCCCCAGGATGGAGGATGGAAATGAAGATATTGGATCATGAAATGGTGCTTTCGATGCTGCCGGATCGGGACCCGTGGGCACATAAAGGTGATTTCGGTAAGGTCTTGCTGCTGTGCGGCAGCAGGGGGTATACCGGAGCTGCGGCGCTGGCGGCCATGGGGGCGTTGCGAAGCGGTGCTGGGTTGGTGTATCTTGGCGTTCCTGAGAGCATCTATGAGATCGAAGCGGTGAAGCTGACGGAGCCGGTGGTGATGCCCTTTCCGGATAAGGATGGACGATTCAGCATGGATGCAGTGCCACAGGTCCGTGAGCTGTTATCCAGGATGGATGCGGTGTTGATCGGGCCTGGGCTGGGACAGTCGGAGGGGACGCTGGCGGTCCTGCGGGAGGTGCTGGAGCAGTTCCCAGGGCCTGTGGTGGTGGATGCTGATGGCATAAATCTTTTGGCTGTGCATAAGGATATGGTGCGTGGAAGGACAGGCGCTACCATCCTGACGCCCCACGATGGAGAGTTCCTGCGGCTGGCCGGAGAGCTGGGTGAGGACCGAGTGGGCGCGGTAAAACGCCTTGCTCAGGAGTTGGGATCCATCGTTTTGCTGAAGGGTCATCGAAGCCTGATCAGTGATGGATCTGTCTGCTATGAGAACCGGACTGGGAACCCTGGGATGGCGGTGGGCGGCAGCGGCGATCTGCTGGCGGGGATCATCGTCAGTCTCCTGGGCCAGGGGATCGGACCAGTGGAAGCGGCAGCTATGGCGGCGTGGCTCCATGGGGCGGCGGGAGATCTGTGCGCCAAGGAGTCGGGGCAGTATTGGATGCTGCCTTCGGATATGCTCATGAGCCTTTCACGACTACTGAAATAAAGGCGTGATCGGATGAAACGTTTTGCGGTCCTTCTGCTGGCGATGGTCTGTCTGACCGGGTGTAAAGAGGCGGATCAGGCACTGGATGAAGCTATGGGGCTACGGGCGAAGCTCATGGGAAGCGGTGGGTGCAGCTTCGATGCTCGCATCACGGCGGACTATGGGGACAAGGTCTCCGAATTCAAGATGTCGTGTCAGACGGACCTGGAGGGAGATTTGACCTTTACGGTCCTGGAGCCTGAGGTGATCCAGGGGGTCAGTGGGCATATCTCTTCCGCAGGGGGAGCGCTGACCTTCGATGATCAGGCGGTGGCATTCCCATTGCTGGCGGACGATCAGCTTTCGCCGGTGAGCGCTCCCTGGATATTCGTCAAGACCCTCCAGGGGGGCAATGTAAAGTCCTGCGGCAAGGACGGTGATCTGATCCGGGTGTCGATCGATGACAGCTATCAGGAAGACGCGTTGCGGCTGGATATCTGGTTAGAGGATGGTGCTCCTGTCCGTGGAGAAGTCCTGTATCGGGACAAGCGGATCTTGACACTGGAGATCGAAAATTTTGAAATGGTGTAGCATTTCGCCGGAGCATACATAGGATGTTTTGCCAGTCGCACCGTATAAAATCCCTTGACGCGTGGGAGAATAGGACTACCGCGTTACATATGGATCGAGTCCGGTAGCGCTGGTAATGTTTCTATCGGAGTGTGAGCGAAATGGATACCACGGTCAAACGGGGCGATATTTTTTATGCGGATCTCTCGCCGGTGGTGGGCAGTGAGCAGGGAGGCACTCGTCCGGTGCTAATCGTTCAGAACGATACAGGTAATCGCCATTCCCCTACGGTGATTGCCGCCGCTATTACCAGCCAGACGGGTAAAGCACGCCTTCCTACCCACATCAACATCGCCGGGGGAAGTGTGGGACTTTCTAAGGATTCGGTGATTCTGCTGGAGCAAATCCGCACCATCGACAAACGGCGGCTTCGGGAGCATATGGGGCATTTGAACGAGAACCAGATGCATATGGTCAACGATGCCATCGCTGTCAGCTTTGGACTGACGGACAGAACGTGATATAATCCCCCCTTGGCGCATAGGCTTGGGCCAAGGGGGGATTTTTTATGGAATACGATATCCGGATGGGACGGGATGTAATCGGAAAGGCCAATGTGGAGCGGCAGGGACTGTACTATCATTTTTCCTGCCGGTGCAGACTCAGTGGCGCAGTGATATATCGTGTGATGGTGACCTGCGACGGACACAGCGAAAATCTGGGGGTACTGATGCCTATGGGGGATGTGTTCGGTCTTGAGAAAAAATTGGCGGTGAGCCGATTGGGGGTGGGCGTATTCCGTTTTCAGGCGATGCCGAAGCATCAGCAATCCATCGGTCAATTCGTGCCCATCCGCCCGGAGGAACCCTTTGCCTATATCACCCGTTTGCAGGATGCGTTTCTGGAAATCAGGGAAGGTCAGGTGGGAGTGGTGATATCGTAATCGCCGGTTCCTCATCCCAGCCGGCTATTACTTCGCCGAACAAAAACTCGTCATTGGCGTAGCTGTTGAGAAGTGCCTCGAATTCCTCTAGCTCTGCTTCGGTCATGAGGGCTTGGAAGCGAGCGTTGTGCAGAAGGGTGCCAACATTGCTCAAATAGGCGCTGTTCTGGCTAGCGTAGCAATCCAGCAGGGCACGAATTGCGTTCTTCCGATTTAGCAGTTCCTGTAGGGTGGGCTCATTATCTATCAAAGAATTTAGCAAGTCATCAGGATGAATAGAGGAAAGGGCGAATCTGGTCGAAGTGAGAATGTTTGATTGGTCAATGAGATTGACCAGCTCTGCTGTGGACATGGAGTCAAAGTCGAAGAAAGGAATCACATGGACTGACTCCGTGCAAGTTATGTCATTGTATCTGGCGGTGACTTCCAAGTCCACTGTATGGGACAGATAGCCGTACAGGAAGCAACCGGCGATATTTCCGTCCTCGCCGAAGTAGTATCGGGTATGCAAGTAATGACCGCTGGTTCCGGGATGATAGTTTGTGTTGTTCTTCCATGCGATATCCGGTCTGTCGGTGGAGGAGTAGCTTTCTGAGAATACCACCTGCAGATGGAAATTGGGGAGATGTACCATTTTGAAGTCGGTGGCAAAATTCGGTTCTACCCGGAACCGCTCTTCGCCGCAGACGAAATATTCCGGGGGAAGGGCGGAGGAAAGGGGGTTAGCGATATCCAGAACGTGGGAGCAGTTTCCACTACGGTCGATAATCTGACTGATTAGGGGCGTGGATTCCTTTAATGGTACGGTGACCATAGTGGGGGCGGTTTTATCTTGCGGTTTGGGAGAAAAGTGGAAGATGGCGGTGCCAATCAATGCCATGAGCAGCATCAGTGTTGCCGCTTTCACTACATAAGAGCCAAGGCCGACGGAATTATCTCCGTCGGCCTCTTTGTCGTCCTGCGGTCCCGAAAAATCGGGAGGGGCGACCCACAGTCCGCCGTTACAGGTGGTGTTCAAATCCATCCCTACGGGACAATGGTCGGAGCCCATGATGTCCGGGTGGATGGTGGCATCGTGAATGGCATCTGCCAGTCGGTTGGATACCACGAAATAGTCGATGCGCCATCCGGCGTTGTTCTGTCGGGCGTTGAACATATAACTCCACCAGCTGTACGCACCGGTGACATCGGGGTACAGGTGCCGGAAGGAGTCGGTAAAGCCGGAATCCAGCAGAGCGGAAAAAGCACTGCGCTCTTCGTCAGAAAAGCCGGCGTTGCCACGGTTGGAGGAGGGATTCTTCAAATCGATTTCCTTATGGGCTACGTTCAAATCACCGCAGAGAATTACAGGCTTCTTCTCATCCAGTGCTTTCATGTATGTCCGAAAAGCTTCCTCCCATTTCAGCCGGTGCTCGATACGGGCAAGGCCACGCTGGGCGTTGGGCGTGTAACAGGTGATAAGGTAGAATTCCTCATACTCCAGCGTAATCACACGCCCCTCGGTGTCCAGCTCCTCGATGCCCAGCCCGTAGGAAACAGACTGAGGCTCGTACCGGGTGAAGATGGCGGTGCCGGAATAGCCCTTCTTCTGGGCGTAGCACCAATACTGGTGGTATCCCGGCAAATCCATGGTAATTTGCCCCTCCTGCAGTTTGGTCTCCTGTAGGCAGAAAAAGTCTGCGTCCAGCGCCTGGAAGGCATCCATGAAGCCTTTGCCCATACAGGCCCGAAGGCCGTTGACATTCCATGATATAAATCTCATTCTTCTTCTCCTTCGATATCGAAAGCTGGGAATTCCAGCGTGAAGGTAGTGCCCATGCCGAAAATGCTGTCAACATGGATTTCACCCTGATTTCGCTGGACCATGTTCCGGACAATCGCAAGGCCCAGTCCGCTGCCGCCAGAGGCACGGCTTCGGGCTTTGTCCACCCGGTAAAAACGCTCGAAAATATGACTTAAAGAGTCCTCCGGGATGCCGGTACCGGTGTCAGCTACGGTCAGGATGCCGCAATCCTCGCCACGAGACAGGCCAATGGTCAGTGTGCCGCCGGGGTGATTATACTTGATACCGTTTTCTGCCAGATTGAAGGTGATTTGGTATAGGTCATCTTCCCGAATCAAAATCGGTACGTCTTCCTTCAGCTCGGTGATAATCTCTACGCCACTGGATTCTGCCAGCGCCGAAAGCATCTTCGCAACACGCTCCACGGTGGGGGCCATGTAGATAATCTCCCGGTCTGCGTCCACGGCCTCGCCCTCGCCTTTGGTCAAGTTTAGCAGCTTTTCCGACATCCGGTTTAGCCGCTCCGCTTCGTCGCCAATGTCACTAACGAACTCCCGTATCGTATCGATGTCCATATCGTTTTGCAGGATGGAATCTGACAGCAGCTTGATGGAGGCTAGTGGGGTTTTTAGCTCGTGGGAAGCGTCGGAGACGAATTGCCGCCGCTTGTTCTCAGAGGTCTGGAGCCGGTCTGTCAGAATGTTGAATTCCTCTGCCAGCACCGTCAGTTCATCATGACCGGTGAGCTGGACCTTGTGGGTAAAGTCGCCCTCTCGCAGGATACGCATGGACACCATGATTCGCCGCAGCCGGGAGGAGAAAGCCTGTGAAAAGGCCAGTGAAAACAGAATGACGATGACCTCCAGAAAGATAGTAATCGTTAATATGGTCCGCTGCAGGTTACGCAGCAGCGCACCCTGCTCCGGATCCTCCTCCAGCAGATATACACTGCCGACGATGACACCATTACTGAATACAGGCACCGCCGCTTCGGAACGCATCACACCATTTCGGTAGGTCCAGTCGAACAAATCGTAGCCCTCCATGGCTTGATGGGATTTCCCAATGGTGGTCTCCTTGCCGACGGCGTGGGGGTCGGTAGAATCATAGACGATGATGCCGGCTTGATTGGTGACCACTAGACGGGTGACCTTCAGACTGTTCAACCGGTCTAACGTCAGGTGAATGTGCTCGGTATTTAGCGCCTCCAGCTTGCCTACTTCCTCCGAGGCCAGCAGAGCACGCTCCAGCATGGCGGTCTCTTTGTTCTGAGAAAAAAGCCGCTGACTGGTAGCAGAGCAGTATAAATTTAAAAATACCAGTACCACAAAGGTAATTACCACATATGTCAAAGCATAACGGTACTGGGTCCGCCCATAGCGGCGGAATTTGGTATTATTTCTTGAAGTAATAACCAACGCCCCACTTCGTCATGATGTATTCCGGTTTTGCCGGGTCTGCCTCCAGCTTTTCCCGGAGACGGCGGATATGAACGTCCAGCGTCCGAATGTCGCTGCGGTACTCGTAGGTCCAGATGGAGTCCAGCAGCGCTTCCCGGGAGTAGACTCGGTTGGCGTTGCGCATGAGAAATTCAATCACATCGAATTCCTTGGCGGTCAAATCCACGCTTTGACCGGAACGGTAGGCGTTGCGTCCGTCCAAATCCAGGGTAATCGAACCAATGGTCAGGGTGTTGGGACGCTCCTCTCGGCTGCCCCCCGCACGGCGCAGCAGGGCACGGATTCGGGCCTTCAGCTCCAGTATGTTGAAGGGCTTGGTCAGATAGTCATCCGCACCGTTATCAAATCCAATGAGCTTGTCCATATCATCGGCCTTCGCGGTGAGAAGGATGATGGGAACATCGGATGTTTCACGGATTTTGGCGCAGGCGGTGAGCCCGTCCATCTCCGGCATCATGATGTCCAAAACAATCAGACCTACCTCGGAATCTTTTGCCAGATCTACAGCCTCCAGCCCGTTGGAGCCGGTGACCACCTCGTAGCCGTCGCTTTGCAGGTTGAAGCGGATGCCCTTGACCAGCAGGGCTTCGTCGTCCACGACAAGAATCTTCATGTTTGACCTCCTATGGTGATATAGTCCAGAATGGCTTCCATCCGTTTTTGCCCGATGCCCTCCACCTCAGTCAATTCGCCTATCGATTGGAAGGGACCGTTAGCTTGACGGTAGTCCACAATGCGCTGGGCGATGACTTCGCCGATGGTTGGCAATGTGGCCAGCTCAGGGACGGTGGCGGTGTTGATATTGACCAGAGCGTCGGAACCAACAGGCTCGGATTTTGGCGGCGAACCAGTAGATGAGGCGGGGATAGGAGCAGTGGTGACAGTGGGAGCCTGCGAGATTCGTACCTCCGACCGGTCCATCTGCCGCCCTAGAAAAAATCCTCCCGTAAAAGTCGATGCCATCAAAAACACCACCAGCAAAAGGATACTGGCTTTTTTCATATGGCATCACCTCCCGGATTGACTTCTTTCTCAAAAGCTGTTATGATGTAACCTACATTATACACGATTTTTATCTGTCGGACAAGTGCGGACAGTGGATATTGAGGGATTATTTATGAAAAAAACGCGACTTTTATGTCTGATAATGTCGCTGCTTCTGCTGGCGGCATCGATGGGGGCGCCGGTGTGCGCGGCTTCCGTGGAAAAAGGAGCGGATACGCTGGACGCAAAGGTGCCCCTGAACAGCAAACGGGTAGAAGGTACCACTGCACAGGCGGTGATTCTTTACGAGCTGGGCAGTGGTACGATGGTCTATTCGTGGCAGCCGGATGCGAAGGTAGATCCTTCCGGTATGAACAAGATTATGACGGCGCTGCTGGCTGTGGAGCTGGCAGATCCGGAGGATATGGTCACGGTCACCAGAACCGCATTGGCCAGTGTGGAAATGGGAGCCATGTCCGCAGGACTGCAGGTAGACGAGCGGATGACCCTGCGTGATCTTTTATACTGCATGATGGTCGGCTCCGCCAACGATGCTGCTGCGGTGATTGCGGAGCACATCAGCGGTGATCAGGCCCAGTTTGTGGCGCAGATGAATCTGAGAGCGAAAGCGTTAGGCTGCACCAATACGCAGTTTATGAATGCCAACGGCCTGAGCCACGAAAAGCAGTATACCACCGCCCGGGATTTGGCAAAGATTACGATGGCGGCACTGGAAAATGAGCTGTTCCGTCAGCTGTTTACGGCGGTGAGCTATACGGTCCCGGCAACAAACAAATCGGAGCCGCGGGAACTGAAAACAACCAATTATATGATGAGCAAAGAGTCTGTGCGCACGGAGTTTGATGAGCGTGTCACCGGCGGAAAGACCGGTGCGCTGACTACCACTGACCGCAGCCTGATTTGTACGGCCCAGCAAGGGGACAGCCAATATTTGTCGGTGGTTATGAGCGCCAAGGGTACTGTCAGCGGTCATGCGGTGACCAATTTCGGTAATTTTTCGGATACCGAAAAACTGCTGGATTTTGCGTTTGGGACCTATTCCGTGCGGCAGCTGCTGTATGCCGGTCAGGTGATGGAGCAATTTCCGGTGACCGGTGGACAGAACGACGTGGTCGGATGCCCCAGTGTGGATCTGTACTCGGCACTGCCGAAGGAAATTAACAATCAGGATGTGAACTTCCGGTATCTACCTGCGGAGCTGAAAGCGCCGATTCGGAAAAATCAGGTCATCGGCACCATTGAGGTGTGGTATCAGAACAACTGCGTGGGGCAGTGTGATATGCTGGCGATGTACGATGTCCATGAGCCGGGAACCCACGATTTGACACTGATGCCCACGGCAGAGGAGACGGCGAAGCGGACATGGATTACAGTGCTACTGATTGGCGGTATTGCGGTGCTGGCGGTGGTACTGCTGTTTGCGGTGGTGCTGATTATCCGTCGTTGGATGATTTTGAAGCAAATTGAGCGGCGGCACAAGCTGATTAGGGGGGATTGAGGATGCAGTGGGAAGAATTGGAACAAAACTGCGCCCAATGCACCCGGTGCGCCCTCTGCCAGACCCGGCACAACGTGGTGTTCGGGGTAGGGCCAAGGAATGCGGATGTGATGTTCATCGGAGAAGGCCCCGGCGAACAGGAGGATTTGAAGGGCGAACCCTTTGTGGGAGCAGCAGGAAAACTGCTGGATGAAATGCTGTCCATTATCGATGTGAGCAGAGAAAATGCCTACATCGCCAATATCGTCAAATGCCGTCCGCCCCGGAACCGAGATCCGCTGGAGGAAGAACAGGCGGCCTGCATCGACTATTTGCGTCGGCAGGTGGCTCTAATCCAACCGAAAATCATCGTTTGTCTGGGGAGAATTGCGGCAACCCGGTTGATTCGTCCGGATTTTCGCATCACCCGTGAGCATGGAGATTGGACGGAGCGCAACGGAATCTGGATGACGGCAATGTATCATCCCTCCGCACTGCTTCGGGATGTGAGCAAGCGACCGGAAACCTTCAATGACTTACTGCTGATTCGACAGAAAATGCGGGAACTGAATATTCAGGTATAAACAAACGGAGCTGCCGCATAGAATGTGGCAGCTCCGTTATTTTATGGTACGGGGATGGGGGAATAGTAGACAGTGACGGTCTTGCCGATGGAGTCGGTCAGGGCGGAGACATCGGTGACTCCGGTGCCGTAAACGCTGACTTCAAGCAGCTTATAGCACTCGGACAAAGCCGCCACGGAGGTCAGCTCTGGATTCTGGTCCATATGGACGTAGTTCAGATTTTCCAGTCCCTTCAGGGGCTTCAGAGAGGTCAACTGGTTGGATGAACCCTTAATGGACACCAGAGGGTGCCCCTTCTTGAAGGCGGGCAGTGTCTTGACCTGATTGTAGGAAAAATTAAAGTTAATCAGCTGCTCCAGCGTGGACAGGGCGGTGATATCCTTGATTTGATTGTTGGAGATGTCCAAATCGCCCAGGGTGGTGCAGGAGGCCAGCGCCGACACATCAGTAAGCTGGTTGTATGCAACCGACAGCATCCGCAGCGACGGAATGCCATCCAAACCGTCCAGACCGGTCAGCTGGTTCCCGTTCAGATCCAGCACTGTCAGGCCGGGGCAGGAGAACAGCGGAGCAGTGGACTGGATGGAATTATAGGAAAGATACAGCTCCGAAAGCTGCTCCTTGCCTCGGAATGCGCTCAAATCCGTCAGGGCATTGTGGCTTAGATTCACATATTGCAGCTGCTCCATGTCCGCCAGAGGGGTGATGTCGCCGATAATGTTGTCGCTCAAATCCAGCCATGTCAGGCCGGTGGCATCACGGAGGGGAGCGATTCCGGATAGACCGCAGTCGGTCAGGGTCAGGCTGCTCAGCTTGGGCAGTCCAGCAATGAAGGCCAAATCCTCGGAGGATACCGACACATCGTCGATGACCAGCTCAGTCAGGTTACTCAAAGCGCCCAACGGCTCTAAAGATTCGATATCACAGCCCCGGATGGTGACCTGCTCCAAAAACGGCATCCAATGCAAATCGGACAGGCTTTGCGCATCCGAAGGAACAATCAGCCCGGTGAGAGGCCACAGCTCGTTGGAATACAGTGCGTGGTTTTCGTCCACTTGCAGCAGCTCCCGGACCGTCCGGTCGATGGCTTTGTCGGTCAGGGTTACCGGCTCGATTACACCGGCGATGGTATAGCTGAAAATCTGCAACGGACTGACCAAACCATTTTCACCCAGTGTGACCGCATAGATGGTGGTCTCACCGGCAGGCAGAGGGATGGGGGCGGTACAGGGACCGTCATGCAGGGAGGGATAGCCACCATCGGCGGTGGCGTACACGGTGCCCTGTGGATCAAGGAAGGTGACACTGCGGTAGTCGCTGTACTGCCCCTGCTCCGGTGTGGCCACCGGGGCAGCAGGACGCATGGCATCCAGCTGCTCTTTAATCAGCGGATCGTTCACGTTGTCCAGCATATTGATGGCATCGAGCAGCTTGTTTTGCTCCACGAACACCTGGCACAGGGCTACATACAAATCCAGACTGCCGCCGTCGGCAATGGCATTGGAAAGGGTGTACTCGGCCTTGGTGTAGTTGCCGGATTCCTTGAACAGTGTCGCCAGCTCAATGGCGACATCCTCGTCCTGATCAGAATGCTCGTAGGCCATGTTATACAGCCGGATGGCCCACTCCTGTTTGCCGTCAGCTTCGCATTTGCGAGCCATTTGCACCAGCTGATCCCGAGTAAAATCCCGGTCGTATTCGAATAAATACCATCCAATGCTGGCTATAATGGCAATAATCAGCAGGGCCGGTATGATGAACTTAATGAATTTTTTCATGGTCTGCTCCGTTTCGGAAAAATTCTCATCTATATTATACCGACATCATCAGGCTGTGTCAAGAAGCGCCGTGGAAAAGTCTGCGGTAGTATCTGGTAACGAAAGGAGAATGAGAATGTTCATCAAACAAATTTTACAATCCATTGCTGTGGGGGTGGCATTGCCCGGAATTCTGCTGTCGCTGGTGGAGCAGCAGCCACAAAAGACGGTCACGCCGGAACCGCAGGCCGAGGTAGTGTACATCCCGGTGGTACTGCCGGAGGGGCGAATCGAGGCTATGGAGCTGGAGGAATATGTGGCCCGGGTGGTTCTGGGGGAGATGCCGCTGGATTTTGAAGTAGAGGCACTGAAGGCGCAGGCGGTGGCGGTCAGAACCTACACCATGCGGCGAGTGGAAAGGGGCGATAAGCACGATGGCGCAGTTTGCACGGATTACACCTGCTGTCAGGCTTACGGCGACCCAGAGGTGTTTCTGGAGGAGGGCGGTTCCCAAGAAAGGCTGAACCGGCTGTATGAGGCGGTGAAACAGACCGCTGGACAGGTGCTGTGCTACGAGGGGCAGCTAATCAGTGCCACCTATTTCGCCAGTGCCGGAGGTTCCACCGAGGATGCCGCAGCGGTCTGGGGATCGTCAATTCCGTATCTGGTGCCGGTGTCCAGTCCGGATGACGGATTGGAGCAACAAAGGTTCTTCAAGTCGGAGCAGTTTCAGGCGAGGTTGGGGGTGACGCTGGAGGGAAATCCAAAGGAATGGTTTGGGAAAATCACCTACACCCCCGGCGGCGGTGTGGACAGCGTGATGATTGGGGGGAAAAGCTATTCCGGTGTGAAGCTGCGCAGCCTGCTGGGACTTCGCTCAACAGTATTTTCTATTACGGCGGAGGAAAATGGGGTGCGTTTCCAGACCCGGGGCTTTGGGCATCGGGTGGGGATGAGCCAGTACGGTGCTGATGCCATGGCGGTCACCGGCAGCAGCTACAATCAGATTCTTGCCCATTATTATCCGGGAACCACATTGACAAAGCTGTGATTCTGGGGTAAAATACTCCAAAACTATCTTTTGGAGGACAAAACCTTGCCTATCCAGATTCCAAACGACCTGCCTGCAGCGGGCATTTTGCAGCAGGAGAATATTTTTGTCATGACCCAGAACAGAGCGGTCACCCAGGACATCCGTCCGCTGGAAATCGTGCTGCTGAACCTGATGCCTACCAAAATCGCTACCGAGACTCAGTTTTCCCGTCTGCTGGGCAATACGCCCTTGCAGGTGCGGCTGGAGCTGATGCACACCTCCTCCTACAAGGCCAAGAACGTTTCGCAGGAGCATCTTTTGAGCTTTTACAAGACCTTCGACGAATTGAAGCATCGGAAGTTTGATGGCATGGTGATTACCGGCGCACCGGTGGAGCTGATGGAGTTCGAGGATGTGGACTACTGGCGTGAGCTGACGGAGATTATGGAGTGGAGCAAGACCAACGTCCACAGCACACTGCACATCTGCTGGGGCGCACAGGCTGGCCTGTATTATCACTATGGCATTCAGAAGCACAAGCTGCCAGAGAAGCTGTTCGGCGTGTTCGAGCATCAGGCGGACTACAAGCGGTCCATTCTGATGCGTGGCTTTGACGATATATTCTGGGTGCCCCACTCCCGTCACACCACCGTTCGCCGTGAGGACATTGAGGTGGTGCCGGAGTTGAAGATTTTGGCCTCCTCGAAAGAGGCCGGAGTCTATGCGGTGACCAGCCGAGAGGGACGGCAAATTTTTATCACCGGACACTCGGAGTATGATCCGCTGACGCTGAAAAGCGAGTATGACCGTGATAAGAATCTGGGTTTGTCCATTCGGGTGCCAGAGAATTATTTCCCGGGGGATGACGATACGATGGAGCCGGTGGTACGCTGGCGCAGCAGTGCGAACCTACTGTTCTCCAACTGGCTCAACTATTTCGTCTACCAGACCACACCCTACGACATCATGTCCATCGGAGAGGAATAATTTTATACAAAAAATCAACTATGCCCTTGATTATTTTTGTTGATTATGGTATAATCTTACGCAACGAAAGAGAGGGTATATGCTTACGATAGGGGTAAGCGTTTCTACGAACCCCCGTAATTGGTCGACTACCGGTTTCATCGGTAGTCGTCTTTTTGTATCCGGAGGGGATTGTATGAACATATTTCTCGAAGTATTTGGATATATTGGAACAGCGTTGATTTTGCTTTCTATGATGATGACGTCTGTGGTCAAGCTGCGAATCGTCAATATGACCGGCTCGCTGATTAGCATCATCTATGCGGCCCTCAATAATACTTGGCCGGTGGTAATCCTGAACACGGGGCTAATCATCATCAACGCTTTTCAGTTGATTCGTATGAAGAAAGAACAAGGAGGAAAATAATATGAAATTGATTATAGATGGATATGAAGTCGTTCCCCAGCCTGATCAGTCGCTACTAGACATGGTCAGAGAGCTTGGCCTGATTACCGGTAAGCTTTCTCAGGATCCGCTGGCGGCGCGTATCGCCGGTGAGGTTTTTACCCTGAATTACATACCCGTCCGGGGAAAGGATGCCGGAGAAAATCCCAACACCCGTCGAGCCATGGCAGCTTCCGGCGGCAATATCAGCCTGATTCGCTACGGCGATCCGGCAGGTAAGGATGCCTATGTGCGCACGGCCCAGTTTGTGATTTTCCTTGCGCTGCATCGTCTGTGGCCCCAGGCAAGAGCCAGAATGACCTGTACCCTTGGGCCGGGGCTGTACATCGATGTGAAGGGGGCGGTCGGCTTTTCTGCGGAGCAGTTGAAGGAGGAAATCAGCCGCATCGTGGCAGATGATATCCCGTTGCTACGCCGTCGAGTCACCACTGCCGATGCTATTGAATATTTCAAGAGCCGAGGCGATGAGGACAAAGCAAGATTGCTTCAGTGGCGTACGGTGGACTGGTTCGATGAGTATGCCTATGAGGGCTTCCGGGATTACTATTATGGCGAAATGGCACCCTCCACCGGCTATGTGAAGGTCTGGGATGTGCGGAGCGCCGAGGGGGGCTTTCTCTTCCTGTTCCCAGATGACCGGAATCCGGATCAGGTGGGCACCTATGAGCATATGCCGCATTTTCTCAGCGTGTTCAACGAGGGCGAGCGCTGGTGCGAGCTGATGGAATGCGAGACAGTGGCGGATTTGAATGGTCTTGTGGAAAATGGTCGAATTCGGGAATTGATTCGAGTCAACGAAGCACTCCATGAAAAACGGTATTCGCAAGTGGCGGACATGGTCTGCCAACGTGGAGCCAAAGCCGTGATGCTGGCAGGGCCCAGCTCCTCAGGTAAGACCACTTCCGCCAATCGTCTGGCGACCCAGCTTCGGGTCCATGGCAAAAAGCCCATCCTGATGAGCTTGGACGATTACTATTTGGATCGGGATTTAATCGCGCCAGGGCCGGATGGAAAACTGGATTTGGAGCATATCAACACCATCGATACGGATTTATTCAAGGAACAAATCGGACAACTGTTGCTGGGTCAGGAGGTGGAGCTGCCCCACTTCAATTTCAAGAAGGGGCGCCGGGAATGGTCCGGTAAACGGTTACAGCTTCATGCGGATTCGGTGATTATCGTGGAAGGGCTTCATGCTCTGAATCCTCTGCTCCATCCAGAGGGAATTGATCAGGATTTAGTGTTTAAGCTCTATGTCAGCCCACTGCTGCCCCTGAATTTGGATGATCACAATCGAATTCCAACCAGCTATCTACGGCTGTTGCGGCGAATCGTTCGGGACTTCGAGACCCGTGGAGCATCGGTCCAGCACACCATGGGAATGTGGGATTCGGTGCGACGTGGCGAAAAGCGTTGGATTTATCCCTTCCAAGAGAATGCGGATTTGATTTTTAACAGTTCGACCCTTTATGAACTGGCAGTGCTGAAACGGCATATCTATCCACTGCTGACAGCGGTAGAGCCGGCGGATCCCTGGTATGATGAAGTTCGTGCGGTGGTCAAAATCCTGAACTTTGTGAAGGAGGCAGATGTGGACGACGAAATCCCACCCACCAGCCTTGTCCGTGAATTCATCGGCGGCAATTCTTTTTATAGGAAGTAATGTGGCGATTAGTGGATTAGCACCGGACTACAGTCAACGTATGTCATTGCGAGCCAGCGCGCACGCTGGCGTGGCAATCTTCCGGTAGAATGTTGCGCTTTTTTGGAATGTTTCGTTGATAATTTTGGGTATATCCTTGTTAATCGTTCATCAAATTACGTTGCACTAGGAGATTGCCACGTCGGGCTACGCCCTCCTCGCAATGACATGGTTTTCGAGCTGTGATGCTAAAAAACTGGCATCAAACAGGACATTTCATAATGCTAAGGGCCTGCAGGCAAAATACGCCTGCAGGCCCTTGTATGCAATTAGTAGGGTTTCAAATACAACATGTACTCTTTCTCTTCTCCCAATTCCCAATCCGGATTGAGTCGTGCCCCCTTTTCCCAGTCAATCAAATTGAAAGGAATAAACCAACGTTCCTGTTGCTGACTTTCGATGACGAAAACGACGAAATCTTTACAGTATTCGCTGGTTTTACGCTCGATTATTGTGTGGCTGCTCATTCCGTTTCCAAGGTCAATATTGTTGTTATCAACAATATTGTATTTATTCAATACATTGGTGTTTTCAAAAGTAATTTTGCCGGGCTGCAAGGGGAAATTTCTCGTCAGTAGATAGCCATTTTCAAACAGATAAGTTGTTCCGGTTACGGTTACGTCGCCATATCCCCATTTGTCGATGCTGTATGCAGTGATTTCGACCATGGCGTTTTCCATATCGGCAAGGTTGTTGTAACCCCATTCGGAAACTGGAGATGATGCATCGTCAGGGGTTTGATTTGGACCTGCTTTGGGGAGCGTACCCTTGGTGTCGACTGAGGATTTTCCATTGGAACCGCTGCAGCCGCAGAGGATGGCAATCTGTATGATTGCCAAAATTACGAGCAATACTCTTTTCATGATGTTCCTCCTTTTGGCATGTCCTGTCATAGGGCACCCATGTTTCTTTTATTGGTTGTCCTGTTACAGGACAACCTTTTGATGAAAATATTATACACTCTTGATTGTCCTAAGTCAAGACAAAAGGAGTGCGAATATGGCAAGAATCATCGATGGAAACCACATGAACATGGTTGGAGAACGGGTACGGCAGCTGCGGATCCAGAAGGGCTGGAGCCAGCAAACGCTATCGAACAAGCTGGAGATGCTGGCAATCTATGTATGCCGCGGATCCATCTCCAGAATTGAGGATAAGCTGAGAACAGTAACGGACATTGAACTGTACGGATTGGCGAAGGTGCTGGAGGTTCCCATAGAGAGCCTCTTTGATGTGTCAGCAGCCGATTAGGTGCTTTATTTGTGGATGCAAAGGGTTAAAATGCTTGCATAACACGCAAAATGATGATATAATAGCCCCAAATATGAGCATGATAGGCAAGGAGATAGAAGATTGGAGCCGCAATTTCGTCTGGAGGGCATCGTCAGGACCCGCAGCGAGGAGATGGAGGATTTCGAGGGACCACTCGATGTCATCTTCACCCTCCTGAGCAAAAATAAAATAGAGATCCAGGACGTGTCCATCACCGCCATTCTGGAGCAGTATCTGGCCTATCTGGACGAAATGAAACGGCTGGATATGGAGATTGCCAGCGAGTTCATCACCATGGCATCTCACCTGATGCTGATCAAGACCAAGATGCTTCTGTCAGCTGCCGAACAGGCGGAAGCGGAAAGCGAGCTGGATTTACTTCGACAGAGTCTGGTAGAGCGTCAGCGCAAGGAAGCTATGGAGCAGATTCGTGTGGCCATTGGTCAGCTGGAACCCCGTAACGAAATCGGCCGGTGCCTGTTCACCAAGGAGCCGGAGCCGCCGCGTCGAGAGAAGGGCTACCGCTATCGCCATGAGCCCATCGACCTGCTTCGGGCGTTGGATGGCATTGCCGAGCGGAATCAGCGGACACTGCCTCCACCCACTGCCAACTTCAAGGGCATCGTGGGAAAGGAGCCGTATCCCGTTTCTCGTAAGGCTGGCGAGGTGCTGCGGCAACTGCTGCTGCGCGGCATCCAGCGGCTGAAAAGCCTGTTCCGGGGCAACAGGAGCCGTTCGGAAATCGTTGCAACGTTTCTGGCAGTGCTGGATTTGTGTAAGACCAATACGGTCACTTTGGAAGATGATATCAGCGGTGAGGACCCCAATGTCCGACTGCTGGATAAAAAACGAGCCGAGGAGGTGGGCTGATGGAGCGAACTGAATTGCAGCGTGCCATCGAGGCTATCCTGTTTGCTGCCGGCGAACGGGTGGAAACGGCTCGCCTTTCCATGGCGTTGGAAACCGACGAGAAGGAAATCATCGCCGCTGTAGATGCGCTGGCGGACACCTATGCTTTTGAGCGTCGGGGTATCCGTATCCTGCGTCTGGAGAAGGGCTATCAGATGGTATCTTCCGGCGAGATGGCAGACTATGTAACCAAGGCGCTGGAAACCAGAAAACCTCCCAAGCTGTCTTCGTCACAGCTGGAGGCGCTGACCATCATCGCCTACTACCAGCCGGCTACCAAGGCGGTGGTGGAGCAGATTCGGGGCGTGGACAGTTCCTATTCCATCTCCGCACTGATGAACAAAAAGCTGATTGAGGAGGCCGGACGGCTCAATGTTCCCGGTCGTCCCATCCAATATCGTACCACGCCGGATTTTCTGCGCACCTTCGGCCTTTCCTCACTGGATGAGCTGCCGCCAATCGAAAAGGTGGCGCTGGGCGAGCCTATTGTTGAGGAGAGCGCTCCTGCGGAGGAGGTCACGCAATGACCGGCTGGCTGATTGCACTGGCGATTTTGTTTTTGCTGGCAATTCTGCCGTTGGGTGTACTGGTTAAGTACAATGCCGACGGGCCGCTGGTGCGCATTATTGCCGGGCCTCTGAAAATTACGGTCTTTCCTATGAAAAAGAAGGAAAAGAAACCGAAAAAAGTGAAGAAAGAAAAGCCTGAGAAGGAAAAGAAATCGAAAAAAGAGAAAGCAAAAGAGCAGGCGCCGAAAAAGAAAGAAAAGGGCGGCTCAGTGCTGGACTTCTGGCCGCTGGTGAATGTTGCGCTGGACTTTTTGGGGGATTTCCGCCGGAAGCTGCGGATTCGTCGGCTGGAATTGAAGATGATTATGGGCGGCGGCGACCCCTGTGACTTGGCTCTAAACTACGGCAAGGCATGGGCGGCGATTGGTGGTCTGTTTCCTATGCTGGAACGGGCTTTCGTCATCAAGAAGCGGAATGTGGAAGTGGAGTGCGACTTCACCGCCTCTGAAACCACAATCATTGCCCATGTGGATATTACCATTACCCTTGGAAGAATTATCGCTCTGGCGGTGCGGTACGGAATCCGCGCCTTGGGCGTTTTACTGAAGATTATGAAAACTAGAAAAGGCGGTGCTTCAAAATGAGCAAGACTCTTCCGAATATGCTGGAAAATACCATTGGTAAGATTCGTGAGATGGTGGATGTGAATTCCGTGGTGGGCGATCCTATTACGACCCCCGACGGTGTGACCATCATCCCCATTTCCAAGGTTAGCATTGGCTTTGGCGGTGGTGGCTCCGATTTTGTGTCCAAAAATGTCAATAAGTACGAAAATCCCTTCGGCGGCGGTGCCGGTGCCGGTGTGCAGGTCACGCCGGTGGCATTCCTGATTGTCAAGGAGGGGAACGTGCGGATGCTGCCCGTTGCGGAGCCTGCCAGCACCACCGCTGACCGTATCGTGGAGATGGTGCCGGATTTGCTGGACAAACTGGGTGCCTTCCTGGATTCCCGGACCGAGAAAAAGGGCGAATAAAGTAGTTCTGTTATTCCGAGGCTCGCTTGCGAGCCGTGGGAATCCGCACCTTTTTAGGGACAGATTGCCAGCTATGCACTAAGAACTCTAAAGCGCTTATGCGCTAAGCGTTCTTTAGACTGCGGGCTTTGCCCTCCTCGCAATGACGGGTGCAAGGTCCGTGAATATTTCCTCTAATTCGGCAGATACTATCGCCGGGTGAGGAATGATGAGAAAATTGATGTTGCGGACGGCAGCTGCCTTGCTGGCTGCCGTCCTGCTTTATCCCTGTCCGGCTGGGGCTATTTCGGCCCAGAAAGCGATTCTGTTGGATGCCAGCACTGGCAGAGTCCTGTATGAAAAGAACCCTGACAGTCGCTCGTTGATTGCCAGCACTACCAAAATTATGACAGCACTGGTGATTTGTGAGCAGTGCAATGTGCTGGACCGAGTAAAAATTCCCAAAGAGGCGGTGGGCATCGAGGGTTCGTCCATGTACCTGCAAGAGGGGGAAATCCTGACGGTACAGGAGTTGCTGTACGGCATGATGCTTCACAGCGGCAATGATGCGGCGGTGGCACTGGCGATTTTTTGCGGCGGCACGGTGGAGGGCTTTGCCCAGCGGATGAACGACAAGGCTCGCAGTCTGGGCATGACCGGCAGCCATTTTGTCAATCCCAATGGGTTGGATGCGCCGAATCACTATTCCACCGCTCGTGATTTGGCAATCTTGACGGCCTGTGCCATGGATAATCCTATTTTTGCGCAAGTTGTATCCACCAAGACGGTGACCGTAGGACAGCGGTCTCTACGCAATCACAATAAGCTGCTTTGGCAGGTGGAGGGCGTTGATGGGGTCAAGACCGGTTATACTCGGGCGGCCGGACGGATTTTGGTATCCAGTGCGGTTCGGCAGGGAAGACGACTGGTGGCGGTGACCATCAACGACGGAGATGACTGGAAAGATCATGCCCAGTTGTACGATCAGGGCTTTTCCAAATATCAGACCAGAGTGCTGGTTCGGCAGGGGGAAGCGATGGGAATCGTGGCGTTGTTCAGTGGCGATGCACCGGAGGTTCGGGTGCTTGCGGCGGAAGAGTTTTCTTATTCTATGGCAGAGGAAGAACAGGCGCAGATTCTTTTGTCCGGACCGGGGTTTGCCTATGCTCCGGTGGCAAAGGGGCAGGAGGCCGGATTTGCCTATATTCTGATTGATGGAAAGACAGTGGGCAAGGTGCCGGTGGTCTATGAAAAGACAGTGGAGCAGCTTTCGCCGGAAAAGAAACATTTCTGGGAGAACTGGCTCGGAGGATTATTATGACGGAACGCTTGCAAAAAATTCTCGCATCCCGGGGGGTTTGCTCCAGACGGAAGGCGGAGGAGTGGATTGCTGCCGGACGAGTGACGGTGAACGGGTGTGTGGCCCTTCTGGGCCAATCTGCAGACCCTGATAGGGATGATATCCGGCTGGACGGGAGCGCACTCCCCTCCGCCGGTGGATATGTGTACATCATGCTCCACAAGCCCCGTGGCTTTGTGACTACCCTTTCCGATGAAAAGGGTAGAGCCAACGTTACCCAGCTGGTGGATTGCGGTCAACGGGTGTACCCGGTGGGACGGCTGGATATGGATTCCGAGGGGCTGCTCCTGCTGACCAATGATGGCGATTTTGCTAATCATTTGATGCATCCCAAGGCGGAAGTGGACAAGACCTATGAGGTTTGGGTGACCGGCTTCCAGGTCGGTGCGGAAAAACGGGTGGAGAGACCTATCACGCTGGACGGCTATACCATCAAGCCTCCAAAGGTAAAACTTGTGAGCGTTCAGGGGGCATCTGCAAGGCTGTTTATTACCATCCATGAAGGCCGGAACCGACAGATTCGCCGGATGTGTCAGGCGGCTGGACTTCCTGTCACACGGCTGCGCCGGGTGGCGGAGGGACCTGTGGCCCTCGGTGATTTAAAAAAGGGACAGTGGCGGCATCTGACACCGGATGAGGTGGCCCTGCTCAGAAAATAAAAATGCAACTTCGATGGCCTGCACTTGCAAAAATGCAGGCCATCTGTTATGATGGAGAAAAGAAATGGGAGGGTCGCTCATGGCAAATGACATCATCTCCAGATTGCAGGCGGAGACCGCCACTTACTCCAAGGGACAGCGGCGAATTGCCCAGTACATTATAAATGAATACAACAAGGCGGCTTTTATGACGGCTGCGACATTGGGCAAGACTGCCGGGGTGTCGGAATCTACCGTTGTACGGTTCGCAATGAGCCTTGGCTTCGACGGTTACCCCGCCATGCAAAAGGCTATGCAGGAAATGGTCCTCAATCGGCTGACATCGGTGCAGCGGCTGGAGGTGGCCAGCGACCGCATCGGAAATCAGGATATCGTGTCTATGGTGCTGCAATCCGATGCGGAGAAGCTCCGCCGGACAGATGAGACCCTCAGCCGGGAGGATTTTAACAATGCGGTGGATGCTATTGTTGCTGCCAAACGGGTCTACATCCTTGGTGTCCGGTCTGCTGCGCCGTTGGCGAACTTTTTAGGGTATTATTTGCGATATTTATCGGATAATGTGTACATTGTAACTGCCTCCGGTGCCAGCGAAATGTTTGAGCAGATTGTCGGCGTGAACGAGGACGATGCGGTGATTGCTTTCAGTTTTCCCCGGTATTCCACCACGGTGGTCAAGGGGGCGCAGTATTGCGCCAGTGCAGGCGCAACGGTTATCGGCTTGACAGATTCCAAGGAATCACCGCTGGCACAGGTTTGCAACCATGTGCTGCTGGCTAAAAGCGATATGGTTTCGCTGGTGGACAGTTTGGTGGCACCGTTGAGCGTGGTCAATGCCCTGATTGTGGGAGTCACCGCCCGAAGAAGCGTGGAACTAGCCCGGCGGCTGGACGCACTGGAGCACATCTGGGAAGACTACCACGTTTACGAGAAACGGGGGGAGGCCAGATGAAGTGGGATGTGATTGTAATCGGTGGCGGCCCGGCTGGGATGTTTGCCGGAATCACCGCTGCACGGCAGGGCAAAAAGGTGTTGCTGCTGGAACGCAATGACCGCCTTGGTAAAAAATTGCTGATTACCGGCAAGGGTCGGTGCAATGTGACCAATGACTGCGATGCGAAGGAAGTCCTGCAAAATGTACCACGGAACGGACGGTTTCTGTTTAGCGCTATGGCAGCTTTTCCGCCTGAAAAGGTCATGCAGTTTTTTGAGGAATGCGGCTGTCCCCTGAAAACGGAACGGGGCAATCGAGTGTTTCCGGTGAGTGATAGAAGTCAGTCGGTGCTGGATGCGCTCCAGAGAGAGCTGCGCCGCAGCGGTGTCACAGTAAAGACCGCCCGTGTGACGGATATTTTGACCCGGGACGGAGAAGCTGTGGGGGTTGCGGTAGGGAAGGAGCGGTTTGAGGCCAATGCGGTGATTCTTGCCACCGGAGGACTGTCCTATCCCACCACCGGCTCCACCGGTGATGGCTATGAGCTGGCCCAGAAACTGGGGCATACCGTCACCCCCACGGAAGGGTCGCTGGTGCCGCTGGAGGCGGATGCAGACTGCACCCGAATGCAGGGGCTGAGCCTGCGCAATGTTTCCGTAAAATTGCTGGATGCCAAGGGAAAGGTGATGTTTACGGACTTTGGTGAACTGCTGTTCACCCATTTCGGCGTGTCTGGTCCCACGGTGCTGAGCGCCAGCGCTCATCTGAAAGGGGAGGGCTGCCGTCTGTTAATCGATTTGAAGCCGGCTTTGGACGAGACGAAGCTGAACGAGCGAATCCTGCGCGATCTTCAAATGTACAAAAACCGCTCCATGGAGAATGCGCTGACGGATCTTTTGCCCCGGTCTATGATTCCTGTGGTGCTGGATAAATTGAGCATCGCTCCTGATTTGCAGGCTAATTCTCTGAACAAGCAGCAGCGCAGAGCGTTGGTGGAGCTGTTGAAGGCGTTTCCTGTACAGATATTGGGGAAACGTCCGGTATCGGAGGCGATTATCACCTCCGGGGGTATCAGCATTTCGGAAATCAATCCCAAAACTATGGAGTCAAAGCTGATTCCTGGGCTGTTTTTTGCCGGTGAAATCATCGACTGTGACGCCTACACCGGTGGTTTCAATCTGCAAATCGCATGGGCGACGGCCTATGCCGCCGGTATCAATGCGTAAAATCCACTGTTGACAAATCGTTCTTCATGCTATAAAATACAGTGGAGTTTAGAGAACACCTATGGAGGGAATAAACTATGTACGAGAAACTGGTGGCTTACGCATCCAGACAGCTTGAAATCGACGCTTCCGAAATCAGCCCCGACAGCACCTTTGAGAGCTTGGGCATCGATTCTCTGGACGTGGTCGAGATGGTCATGGACCTGGAGAGCGAACTGGGTATCGAGCTGGAGATGGAGAATGAGAACATCACCACCTTCCAGGAGCTGGCCGATTTCATCGAAAACAAGATGAACTAATCAACTTTCAACTTCATAACCTTGTTAAAAGTGACCGGCTTATAACAAGGTCGCACTAGTCGGGGAGATAGCGGTGCCCTGTTACCCGCGATCCGCTACAGCGGGGATGAATTCCCACACCCGGGCTTGTTTGAGTGTCGTCTGCGCTTCGTAAGTGGCGTTGAGGGGACGGT
>JAZQIN010000203.1:0-2209 GCA_045541155.1 Faecousia sp. | reverse complement strand
CGGCGAAGTGCCCGTTCTTTTGCTCCAACTTATGCGTATAAAAACCTTGAAATACATCCAGTATTCCTGCGGTTTTTACCACATAATTTGAAGCAAAATTCCTGGGCACCCACTCGAAATTGAGTTTTTAGAGGTGCCCTTCCCTTTATTCTCCGGATTTGGCCCTCTGCGTCTACAATGACGATGCAGTGAATATGGGGTATCTCAGTACTGCCCCCGGAGTGGGCGTACCGACAAACAGGCTCTGGGCAATTACCTCCGATTCTAACGGATACTTATTCCAATACATAGCAAATGGTTCTGTAGAGATGCGCCCCCTGAACGGTACCACCTACGCCGGAACCAATGTGGTTGTTGCAAGCGACCCCGGCTCCCCGTACAACTGGACCATGAGCCGGAATACCACTGTAGCGAATCAGGTCCTGCTAATCAATACCTCCAACGGCCTCCCAGCCAACAACGCTGTCCGAAATGTAACTGGAGGAGAAACCAAAACACTGGAAAGTTTGAACTTAATGGCATCGCTTGTTAGCCCATATACGAACTATCAAAATATTAGGTGGTATTCTTCCGATAGCTCAATTGCCGTAGCAGATGTTTTAACTGGTTCTATAACAGGAAGATTTGAGGGCGAGACTACCATATACGCTCGAGAGACTTATAATGGTTCCCCATACGAAGTATCCTATAGCGTACAAGTTCCAGAACAAAGAAAGGCGATTATTATTGTACCAGGCATTACCTGCAGTTCTCTTCAGAACGCTAACGGAGAGAAAGAATGGCTTTATTTAGGTCGTGAATCTCAAATTGCCTGCAACGAAAACGGACTATCGATTAACGCCATTTATCCATACAATCCAGATAATTACGGTGTATTGGATATTTACGAAAGGATATACAACAGACTTGTTTCCGAGTATAGCGATGATTATGACATTAATTTTTTTGCATATGACTGGCGCATGAGCTGTGCGGATGCGGCAGAAGAACTAGAGGAACTGACTGATGGGGACCTCTAAAAACTACCATAAAACCTTTACAATTCTGCAAAGTGGCATTTTTCAGAATTACCCCTTGTTGATTTCGGCTCAAATGCCCCATTTCAGGGCATTCAGGCCGTGATTGACACAGACCTGTGGAGAAATTCGTATCGGCACAGGTTGTATATTAAGTTCGATAGTCCAATATTGAACTTCGCTCGCTCTATCCCCACCGACCGCACCGTCAGTCCGTGCATCGATTGGGTCATGAACCCGAAAATGTGCTCCACTCGGCATCGAATCTTGGACTTCTTTTTGTTGTTTGCGCGCTGCTCCTCACTCAAGGGCCGCACTTTCGTGCCCCTCTCATGAATCATGTTGATAACATTTTTGGGTAGCTTTTCTGCTACAACCTTGCCCCAATAGGCACTGTCGGCGTAGACAACTTTGTCGTCACTGTTAATCATTCCGGGCATGGGCTGGCTGTCGTGGGTGGATGCGGTTGTGACTTCGTAATCGGTAATGAGCTTGCTGTCGGCGTCTGCTTTCACGTGGTCTTTGTAGCCAAAGTAGGCTTGGTTGCCTTTCCGTGTCCATCTGGCATCCACATCTTTTTGGCGCAGTTTGTGGATGTTTTCAGGCTTTTTCCATTCTTCCGGAACGTTTCCGCTCTTGATTTCATCACGTTCCTCTTTGCTGTTGTGCTGACGGGGAGCTTCAACAAAGGTTGCGTCCACGATGGTGCCGGTACGGGTGATTAGATTCGCACTCTTCAGCTGCTGGCCAAACACGTCGAACAACTCACGAATCACATTCGCCTTGGTCAGAGTATCTCTGAACTCCCAGATTTTTTTTGCATCCGGCACACGGTCGCCCAGATGCAGACCCAGGAATCGCATAAAGCTCATGCGGTCATTGATTTGATATTCGGTCTGGTCATCGCTGAGGTTGTAGATTCGCTGCAGCACGAGGATTTTGAACATCAAAACGTAATCATATGGAGGACGTCCGCCAGCACCTTTTGGCTCTTTCTTGTAAACCTTTGTGATACTGGGGCGGAAAATCTCCCAGTTGATAGCACCGTTAAGCCGCTCCAGAGAATCCCCCAGCTGGCTCAGCTTCTCCAAGCGCAGACTTTCATCCCAAAAACCGATTTGCATAGCACTCGCCCTCCTTTTGGAGCTATTATATCATATCCCTCTAAATTTGGCGAGTTTTTAGAGGCGCCC
>JAZQIN010000202.1:0-40148 GCA_045541155.1 Faecousia sp. | reverse complement strand
AAACGCCGCACCCCTTGCCTCTCCCTCTGGGAGAGGTGCCCAGTGCGCACACTGGGCGGAGAGGGTGTCCTATCATTGTTTTGACACCCTCTCAGACAAAAATCAAAGATTTTTGCCAGCTCTCCCAGAGGGAGAGCCAAGTTTGGTGCGGAGCAATCTTACGCCGCTAAACGATAATTTATAGTTCTTTGACAGACTGGAAAGACCGCCGCTGTAATCAGCGGCGGTCTTAATTTATTTAAATGTGGGGTCATATGTCCATACTGAGAACCGTTGTGGTGCCACACACACCAGCAGCCCCCTGCGACAGAACATCCATCCTCTCCGGTGAAGCTTCCATCCGAACCGGCCATCCAGCACATCCTTCGTTTCCTGATCACACCATATAAAAATCGTGACCGGCCGAGTCAGCTCCTGCTCCAGCTTTTTGATGAACTTCCCCAAAGTAGGCAGTTCAAAAGGCCTGCCCAAAAGCAGCACAGAATACCGATTATAGTCGATTTGAAATGCGTCCTCACAAGTAATGGAGATATTAGGATACTTTTCAGTCCATTTCCGGGCAGTATCCACCACATCTTCATTCAGCTCCACGCCATGCATGGCACAGGTAACCCCTTGTTCGGTCAGGTAGGCAAACACTCTTGCCTTGCCGCAGCCCACATCAATCACCTGGTCATCCGGAGAAAAATGCGCCCCCTGAAAAACCCGTTCCAGAAACCAGTATCTGGTTGCCTGACTCCCCGTTGCACCCATTGCTTGACGATATTTGGACGGCACATATCTGGTCAAAGAGAAGCCACAGACTTTCTTGTCTCGTCTTCCATCGAAAATATTTAATATTTTTCTTGAGAGAACACGCCACCCACGCATCACCAGCGAGTAATGCTTCTTTGCGCTATACGCAGGTTCCTTCACTGTGGTGCAATCCATGGTTTCAACGACCATATTCTTACTCCTCGATTTTTCAAATACCAGCCAGTGCCTTCAGCTCCTCAGCAAGGTCCGTTTGCTCCCAAGGGCGGCCGTCCACACCGAAGTGACCCACAGCTGCGGTAGGCGCATAGATAGGCCGACGCAGATCCAGCTTGCGGATGATGCCGCCGGGGGTCAGGTCGCAGGTCTTTCGCAGCAGTGCGGTCATCTCCTCATCACTGATTTTACCGGTGCCATAGGAGTCCACCCGGACAGAAACCGGCTTCGCCACACCGATGGCATAGGCCAGCTGCACCTGCACCTGCGTTGCCAGACCAGCCGCCACCAGATTTTTCGCCATATACCGGGCCATGTAGGCAGCACTACGATCAACCTTGGTAGGATCCTTGCCAGAGAAGGCGCCACCGCCATGGGAGAAGTATCCGCCGTAGGTATCCACGATAATCTTCCGACCGGTCAGACCGGTGTCGCCATTGGGACCGCCGATGACAAAACTGCCAGTGGGATTGATATGAATGTGGGGAACCTGCGCAATATCGAAGCCATACTGCTCCAGTACCGGCGCAATCACGCCGGTCTTAATGTAGCCACGCAGCTCGCCGATTTCAAAATCCGCACTGTGCATCACGGATACGACCACCGTATCAATACCCACCACATTACCGGCCTCGTCGTACTCCACGCTGACCTGCGTCTTACCATCGGCACGGAGCAAATCATTGGAGTGGATACAGGCAGTCAGCCGATTACACAGGGCACGGGCCAGTGCCACAGGCAGAGGCATCAGTCCCGGGGTCTGGGTGCAGGCGCCGCCGAACATCATACCCTGATCACCGGCACCGCCCACCTCATCATTGGTGCCCAGCGCAATATCCGCAGACTGCGTGTGGATGCGGCACTGAATTTCTACGGTATCGGCATCGAATCCGTCACCGGGGTACACATAGCCAATCTCCCGGATGGCCTCTCTAGCCACGGCAGCATAGTCCACCTGCGCCTTGGTGGTGATTTCGCCGCAAATCAGGCAGAAATTCGTCGTAACCATAGTCTCGCAGGCCACACGGGAGCCAGGGTCCTGCGCCAGGCATGCATCGAGAATCGCATCGGAGATGGAGTCTGCCACCTTGTCGGGATGTCCATTGGTAACGCACTCAGAAGTAAACAATCTTTTTTCCATACTATCAATTATCCTTTCACGCAAAAAATAATGCACACACCGAAGATCCGATGTGCGCGCTATCAGATCCTCATCTTTCGTCTGCCGCCGGATTTAGCACCTTGAAGAACAGGTTGCCGGGTTTCATCGGGCCGTTCCCTCCACCACTCTTGATAAGGCTTGTATGCAGTTACTGTTATTCTACCGCAAAATTGTAGAATGTCAACCCATTTCGAGGAATTCTTGCAAAATTGTTCACAAAACAACGGTAGACTTTTTCTTCCAAAGCTGGTATCATAAAGGGGATATCATCACAGGAGTTGAGACACTTGAAAAAGCTTCGCAATCGTTTTGAACGGTTTTGTTTTCAAAATCGCCATAAGGGCATCCCGAATCTGATGCTCTATATCACCCTTGCCAACGCCGTTCTGTATGTCATGAGTATGCTGGACGGTTCCAACACACTCTACAATGTGCTGTGCTTCGACCGAACCGCCATCCTTCAAGGACAGATATGGCGGCTGGTGACCTGCGTTTTCACCAGCGTGTTCAACTACCGCAATCCTCTGTTCGTCATCATCGGACTGTTCTGTTATTACACGCTGGGCCGTGCCATCGAGTACTCTTGGGGCACACTCCGTTTCAACCTGTTCTACCTGACGGGTCTATTGCTGATGGACGTGTTTGCCATGATATTTGGTGGCTTCCGCTTCACCTACGAGGGCTTTGTGTTCCAAATGGACCCGGGGTTTTACGCCAACATGGGTAATAACTTGAATCTAAGCCTGTTCATCGCCTACGCCACACTGAATCCGGACTCCAAATTCCTGCTGTTTTATATCATTCCCGTGAAGGCATGGATTTTTGCGCTGTTCTATTTGGGCATCACCCTGTATCAGGTCATCAGCTATACTTTCATTGTCACTGCTTTCCCTCATGGTCTGTTTCCGCTGGTGAGTCTACTGAACTACTTCCTGTTCTTCGGCAAGGATGTGCTGAATGTATTTCCGTTCCTGCGGCACAGGCGACCCCGTGCTCCCAAAAGGCCCCAGCCCAGCACGACCTACAAGACAGTCCCCTTCCCTCAGAAACCGGACTTCACACACCGTTGCACCATTTGCGGCCGCACGGACATCACAAATCCAGAGTTGGAATTCCGCTATTGCTCTCGATGCAACGGCTACCACTGCTATTGTGAGGACCACATCAGCAGTCATACCCACCTCTAAAATCACAAAATCCGGAGCTATACGGCTCCGGATTTGTAATTTATTCAACAGTGACGGACTTTGCCAAGTTTCTGGGCTTATCCACATCACAGCCCCGATACAAGGCCACATAGTAGCTGAACAACTGCAGAGGGATGATGCTCAGGCTGGGCTGCAGGATGGGGTGAATCTTGGGAATGGCAATGGTGCTATCGGCAATCTTCGCCGCCTGCTCCTCATAGCCTTCCAGCGTCACACAAAGCACATCCGCACCACGAGCCTTGACTTCCTTGATGTTAGCCATGGTCTTGTCAAACAGAGGCTCAATAGTCGCCAACGCCACAACCAGCGTGCCATCCTCAATCAGAGAAATGGGACCATGCTTTAGCTCACCAGCCGGATAGGCCTCGCTGTGCAGGTATGCGATTTCCTTCAGCTTCAGACTGCCCTCCATGCAAATACCGCTGTCGATATTGCGACCGATGTAGAAGGCATCGTGATGGGCATGGTAACGGCTGGCCAGATACTGGCACCGCTCCAGATACCGCTGAGACAGAACCCGCTCCACATCGTAGTGCAGACTGTCCAGACCAGCCACCAGCGCAGCATATTCTTCCTCGCTCATGGTTTTCAACTCCTTGGCCATCTGCATCGCCAGCAGATAGACAACGGACAGCTGCGTGGTAAAAGCCTTGGTGGTAGCGACGGCAATTTCAGGACCGGCCCAGGTATAAATCACCTGATCAGCAGCCTTTGCGATGGCGGAACCGACCACATTAACGATTGCCAGCGTCTGTGCGCCACGCTGCTTGGCCTCCCGGAGGGCTGCCAGCGTATCGGCGGTCTCACCGGACTGGCTGACGAAGATGACCAGATTACTCTCATCCACAACCGGGTCGCAGTAGCGGAACTCGGAAGCCATCATGGCCTCGCAGGAAATCCGGCAAGTCTTTTCAATGATATACTTTGCCAGCACGGAGACATAATAGGCGGAACCGCAGGCCACCAGATAAATCTTTTTCAGACCCTTCAGGTACTCTGCGGACAACTCCACGCCCTCCAGCTGCACCATACCATTGCGCAGACGGGGACTGATGGTGTCACGCAGGGCCTTGGGCTGCTCATAGATTTCCTTCATCATGAAGTGGTCGTAGCCGCCACGCTCCGCAGCGGACATCTCCCAAGTGATTTTCTCTCGTTTCTTCTCAATCGGCTCGCCAGTGGAATCAAAAAATTCCACGTTGTTGCCATCGAAAACAGCCATGTCACCATCTTCCAGGTAGGCAACGGTCTGCGTGTACTTAAGGATAGCCGGCACATCGGAGGCGATGAAATTCTCGCCGTCACCAAAGCCGAAAATCAGCGGAGAATCCTTCTTCACCGCAACCACCTGACCGGGCACATCACTGCACAGGATACCCAGTGCAAAGCTACCTTCCAACCGCACCACAGCTTCCCGGACGGCCTGTACGAAATCGCCATACTTTTCATAGTAGTAGCCAATCAAATTCGCCACCACCTCGGTATCGGTCTCAGAGGTGAAGGTTGCGCCCTTACGCAGCATCTTCTCACGGAGCCGGGCCTCGTTCTCGATGATGCCGTTGTGGACAACGGCAATCTTTCCGGTCCAGGACATATGGGGGTGGCTGTTCTTATCCGAAGGCGCACCATGGGTAGCCCAACGGGTGTGACCGATGCCCACACTGCCGGGCAATGCGGAACCGCCCTTCAGTCTGTCACGCAGCACGCTCAGACGGCCCTTAGCCTTCACCGGCTCCAGACCGTTTTCATTATGTACACAAACGCCGGCAGAGTCATAGCCCCGATACTCCAGCTTTTCCAATCCATCCAGCAGAACAGGCGCCGCCTGACGGGTGCCTGCGTATCCAACGATACCGCACATGATACATGCCTCCTAAAATGTTATCAATATCAACGCTTTTGTATTATACAACTATTTTGGTGCATTTTTCAACTGTTTTTTGCAAATTTTTTAACAAACAGCCGTTTTTCTTCAATCATTGGTCAAACAAGCCAAAATACCGTGGCGCAAGGCTGTCGATATTATGTAAATCCGCCAATCCTACCGCCTCTGCCCCCATGCGCAGCAACATTGCCACCGGCTGAGAGTCATCCTGAAAACAGTAAACCGGATTCCAATCGTAGCGAAGATTCTTCACTGTACCATCCCATGTACCGCCCCGTTCACCGCATTGGGCCACAAATACCCGACTTCCCAAGCAGTGAATAATGCGGTTGCGGCTCAGTGCCCTTTGGGCCGAAAACGCCACATCGAATCCGTCCTCACTCAAAAACAATACATTCTCTCGACACTGAAAACTCTCCAGCTCATCTGCCACCACGCAGATTACCTGCCCACCGGCATCCAAGCAGCCCTGCTGCGCTGCCCGATCCGCCCCTCTGGCATTGCCGGACACCAGCACGAACCCCTGTCTTGCGGCCTGTGTTCCCACTTGTCGGGCAAATTCCAGATTACGGGGACGGATATCCCGACTTCCTACCAGCGCCACCATAGGTTGATCCAGCAGATTCAAATCGCCCTTCGCCCACAGGCTGCCCGGTGCGTCATCGCCCAACCGGTCCCGAACGATTCCGGGATATTCCGGGTTGACCCAAGTCAAAGGTACACATCCAGCTCGCTGGCCACGGCGCAGATAATGGGCCAGTACATCCGTCTGAGACAGCAGATACAGCATCCGTTCCGCCATTTCCCGGCTAAAGCCCAGTGCAATCAAATCAGATACTTCCATCTCCCGATTCGTCTGCTGTAGCTCGGCATCCCGACACCGCTGGGCCAGTGTACGGAATTGCGCAGCCGTCAGAGGATGCCGCTCAGGGTCACCCAGCTGACTGGTCAGCAGTAAAAATCCCTGCTCCGCCCCAGTCAACGGAATCTCCTTTTGGGAGGCGCCGGTGCCTTCACCACTTCCTCCGTGAGGGTCCCATCCTCCCCCAGTACCATAGGCTTGATGGCATAGTTGGAATACTTTGCGATTTCATCCAGCTTGGCTTTTTCCGGGAAATTGCCGATTACACTCCACGCAACGCCTTTACGCTTGGCCCGACCGGTTCGACCGATGCGGTGTACGTAGTATTCGTTTTCATCCGGCACATCAAAATTGATGACACAATCCACATCGTCCACATCAATCCCTCGAGATGCCACATCCGTAGCAATCAACACTGCCAATTTACCGTCCCGATACCGCTGCATGGTCTTTTCACGCTGACTCTGGCGAATATCGCCGTGAATGCACTCGCAGTCCAGACTCGCACGTTGAAATTCATCCGACAGTCGCTGGCACATATGCTTGGTGTTGCAGAAAATCATCACGCGTTCATAGCCCTGAGTGCGAATCAGCCGCAGGGTCGTCTCAGCTTTTTCCAGAGGGGTCACCGTCAGACTGAACTGGTCGATATCCGGTCGATCCTCCTGCTTTGGCTCCACGGTAATCTCCACCTCGTCACGCTGATACATCCAGCTGACGGTCATGACCTCCTGAGAAATGGTGGCAGAGAACAGGCCTAGATTCTTTCTGTTCTTCACCTTTTCAATAATACGGGTCACATCCTTAAAAAATCCCATATCCAGCATCCGGTCCGCTTCATCCAGTACCACGGTCTGGATTTTATCCAAACGGATGGTCTTGCGGTTGTAGTGGTCCATCAGTCGACCGGGAGTCGCCACCACGATTTGGGGCTTGCGCTCCAGCTGCTTGATTTGACCGCCGATGCCGGCACCGCCATACAGCACCGCCACACGAATACCGTTGTAATAGGTCAAAAGACTGCGAAGCTCGTCGCCAATTTGAATAGCTAACTCACGGGTGGGGGCCAATACCAACGCCTGCACCGCCTCATTTTCCCCGTCGATATGCTCAATCATGGGGATACCGAAAGCAAAGGTCTTGCCGGTGCCAGTAGGAGCCTTTGCGATGACATCACGCCATTGCATGAAATGGGGAATTGCCTCCGCCTGAATGGTGGTAGGCCAGCCATATCCTTTTTTTTCGAGGGCCTTCAGCATCGACTCGCTGAGGCCCAGGTCCGCAAAGGTAATATTCTTTATTTCCATACAAAACGTCCTTTTATCTGATTTCTCTTTATTCTATCAGCTTTTTCAAAAATATGCAACCATTTAATAACGGTATCCTCGGCAGACTGAACTGCGGAATTGCTTATCTCTGTTTTCTTAGCGTGATTATAAATATCATTCTTTTATTCAAAAAATGTCCCGTTAGCCTTCAAAATCCGACAAAATTCAAAGAAGTTCGTTAAAACCAAATGAAAAAATGTTTGAAAACTATCATAAAAACAATTGACAAATCCTGCCAAACTGTTATAATATACGCAGAGAATGGAGGGATCCACATGGAATTGACCAAAAGTGAGATGGAAATCATGGACGTGCTTTGGACGAAGCAAGTCCCCTTGTCCAGAGCTGACCTGCTGGACAGCACCGAGGAAAAAACATGGAAGGACAGCTCTGTCCATATCCTGCTGAACAGTCTGCTGCAAAAGGGCGCAATCCGGGAGGCCGGGTTCGTACGCCGCAGCAAGACCTACGGCCGCACCTTCGAGCCGACTATGACCAGGGAAGAGTATTTTGCGACAACGATTTTCAGCCATCGACACAAACCGCAGTTAGAGGGACTGTTCTGTGCCCTGCTGGAAAGGCCTGAAGTGACCGAGCAGACGTTGGCGCATTTGCAGACTTTGCTGGACCAGCGTCGCCTCTAAAATTCAAAAAGCAACAGTGCCTGTCGTTTTTCGACAGGCACTGCTTTTATTTTGCGGAAAGATCCACGCTTCTGCGTAGAATCGTATAAGGCGGAACCGGTTGCGGCAACCGCAGGAAGAACTCCATCTGAGGCGTACGAGGCTCTGCCAACGAAACGCCGTCCAAATCTGTCATATTCTCGGCAATTAAGGGGAACGGACGCAAATTCGGTCCCACCGCCTCAAGGGCCGCTCCGGCGGAAAACTTATTGCGAAGGCTGCATCGGGCCAGACCGTTTTCGTCACAGTCCGTCACGATGGCGCAAATCTGCCACTGTCGAATATACCGAGAATCGGCGGTATACTGTCCGGGATGGCCGAAATAGAACCCGGTGGAATAGACCCGATGGGAAACGTGCTCGACCTCGTCACGCCAGATTTTGTCGATGGGACGACCGGCGGCGATATCGTCAATACAGTGCCGGTAGGCCCCAGTGACAATAGCCGCATAGTACGCCGACTTGGCACGGCCTTCAATCTTGATGCAGTCAATACCGGCGTCCATCAATTCTTTCAGGTGGTCAATTGTACACATATCTCTGGAATTAAGGATATATGTACCCTTTTCGTCCTCAAAAACTGTGAAATATTCCCCGGGACGTTTTTCCTCCATCAGGGCGTACTTATACCGGCAGGGCTGGGCGCAGGCCCCTCGATTGGAGTCTCTGCCGGTCATATAATTGCTCAGCAGGCATCGTCCGGAATAGCTGACGCACATGGCTCCATGACCAAATGTCTCAATTTCCAACTCTTTCGGACATTTTTCCCGGATGCCAATTATCTCCGAAAGGCTCAATTCTCTGGCCAAAACCACACGTTTTGCGCCCAAATCGTACCATGCAGTTGCACACTCGTAGTTGCCGATGGACTGCTGGGTGGAAATATGTCGCTGGCAATGGGGGGCATATTTTCCAGCCAGTGTAAACGCCCCCAAATCCGCCAAAATCAGCGCATCCACCCCAGCCTGATCCAGCTGCTCCAGATACGCCGGCAGTTGGGCCACTTCGTCGTTGCGAGGCATAGTATTGACCGTGACGTGAACCTTCACCCCATGGCTATGAGCAAAGCTGACCGCCTGGGGAAGTGCCTCCGCCGAGAAATTCCCGGCGAAGGCACGCATTCCAAAATCAGTTCCTGCAAGATACACCGCATCCGCTCCGTAAAGAACAGACATTCTGAGCCGCTCCATATCTCCGGCAGGGCTCAGCAGTTCCAGCTTGCTCATCAATCATCCTCCAGCGTCTTAAGAAATTCCAGATGCTCTTTATAGTTTCTGGAGAAGTGATGCTCTCCGGTAGACGGGTCAAAGGCATAGAAATAATAACCGGTCTCCTCCGGGTCCAGAGCGGCACCGATGCTGTTCTGGCTGGGGCTGGAAATGGGTCCAGGAGGCAGGCCCTTGTGGGTATAGGTGTTGTAGGGGCTGTCTACCTGAAGATCCTCCTCCGTCAGGTCCGATTTGCCGCCCAGAGCATAGACAATCGTAGCATCGATGTTCAGATAAGGATACTCGCTGGAATTATGCAGACGGTTATAGATGACCGAAGAAATCGTAAAGCTCTCCAGCTCGTTGGCGGTCTCCTTCTCAATCATGGAGGCGATAATCATAACCTGATGGACGGTATAGCCATCCAGATTCTCCAACTTCTGCTTCATCACGTCATTGAAATTGGAGTCGAAGGAGTCCAGCATTTTTTCAATTACACGACGAGGCTCGTCATTCTCATAGAAATCGTAGGTGTTGGGGAACAGATAGCCCTCCAGCGCATACTTATCCCCCCAGGTGACCCCCTCGAGGAACCAGTACTCGCTGAGCTGAGAAGATGCATCGGAATTTTTCGGGTCGATTCCTGCCACATAGGTCTCCAGTTCCTCCACGGTACACACGCCGTTCTCCTCCAGTAGCTGGAAAATCTGAGCGCAGGTATACCCTTCGGGAATACGCAGGTCCTCCACCACCACCTGACCGGTGCGATGGGGAGACATCAAATCCACCAGTGCCATATAGTCATAGACCACATCCCGCTCCTCCGCATCCGGCGGATTGATTGTATAGACTCCGGCCTGAATCTTTTTATCTGCATCGGTGAAGTTGGCATAGAGCTTGAACAAGCCAGTATAGCGAATCAAGCCGGCATCCTTCAGCTTCTGAGCAATCTCATCGATGGAGTCGCCCTCCTCGATGGTAACCGTGACCGTCATCGGGTCACGGCCCAGTGCCAGCACATCTGCGGCGCACAACCAAATCATCCGTCCCACCGACACGCCAATGGCGATAATCAGCAGCAGCCAAACAGCCGTTGCTGCCAAATGGGGGATGCCCAGCAGACCATAGCCCTGCTTCCGTTTGGGGCGGCCCTTCTCCATGGGGTCCGGCACGATGTTCTCCGGCTCCGGTTCGCTCACCGGTTCCACAGGCTGGTCACGGAAAACCTGATCAAACACATCTCCTTCACCAAATGCGGCCCGGAAATCGTCATCCTTGAACGCATCCTCGGTGGTGGATACCGGCAGCTCCTCCGGCTCCGGCTCCTCATTGGGGAAGAAAATCTCCCCGTCGGACTGCGCCTTGCCGGTCCCCCAGTCCTCGTTCTTTGTCTCCAGAATAATCCGTTCCAGCTCCAAGTCGTCCGGGTGCGTCAGGCCGATGGAGGCAATCGCCTGCTCATCCGCTTCAATCTCATTCAGCCCCGGCAAATCCATCAATTCGCTGGTCCAGTCGATATCGGGTGCTGGAATCGCACCGGTATCGGTGGGTCTTTTTTCGTCCATTCAGCATTCCTCCTCAACGGATGACGATTTGGCTGGCGATTCGCTCCGCTTCCTCTACGCCCTTCAGCGCCTCCACCAGCTTCAGGCCAAAGGCAACGGCACAGCCAGCGGAGGTTCCGGTTATCAGCAGCCCATCACGGACGCACGCCGCATCGGCAACCATATTCGCAGTGCCCATACCGGATTCGCACCCGGGATAGCAGGTGGCACTTTTACCGTCGATGATGCCCAAATCCGCCAACACCGTCGGTCCGGCACAAATCGCCGCCACATATTTTCCGTTCTCCCACGCAAAACGCAAGGCATCCAGCGCCGCCTGACTGGCCCGGACCGTGGCAACGCCGCCCAGACCACCGGGCAATACAATCATATCCATGGCAGTCAGGTCCATCTGCCCCAGTTCGATATCCGCCACCACACTGATGCCATGCCCACCGGTGACGATTTTGCCATCCACGCCCACCGTCACAACACTTACACCGGCACGACGCAACAAATCAATCGGCGCAATGGCCTCGGTTTCCTCAAAGCCGGTACCCAGTAACACATATACCATAATTATTCCTCCAACAGTCGCTTTACCTGCGTATAGATTTCTTCATGGATGTCCGCAATGGAACGCATGACCCCATCGTGAACGCACTGAATCACTGTCCAGCCGGAATAGACCGCTGCCTCACGGCCAGCTTGACGACAGGTGGCAAGATAATTCATGTCCTGCTCGTGGATGTCCGCTTTCGTATTGGTCTCCTGCTCACGGTGGCGCATCAGCTTCTCGGTGCAATCCGTGGTCACGTCCAGATATATCGTCAAATCCGGCTTCGGCAGACCCAACAGCCGATACTCAAAATCATACAGCCAGTTCAAAAACGCTTTCCGTTCCTCCGGCTGATGCTTGGACGCCTGATGGACCGCATTGGAGGTGGTATAGCGGTCCGATATCACGACACCGCCTGCTTCGTACCACTCCCCCCAATCCTGCTTGTAAGATGCGTAACGATCCACTGCGTAAAATGCCGATGCCGCATAACCATTCACTGCCTTGGGATCCGTGCCAAAGGCACCCCCCAGATACATCCGAATCAGTGCGGAGCTAGGCTCGGAATATCTGGGAAACACCAGCTTGCGAAACGCCGTACCCTCTGCCACCAGCCGCTCAGTCAAAAGCTGGAACTGGGTGGATTTCCCGGAACCGTCGGTTCCCTCGATAACTATCAGTTTACCCATTTTCTTCCGATTCCTCTCCTCGCTGAGAGATTATACTCCCAGACATGATATGTTACTATAAAATATACCACATCACCAGCCGTTTGTCCACTGTATCCACCGATGGAATTTTGAAATTTTCTATGAAGTTCTCCCACGGATATGAACGAACTATGTCCTTGACTCTGGCGATTTCTGTGGTAGAATGGAGAAAAGATTATATTTTGAAAGGAGAATTCCCATGTCTGATGAACTGGAGCCGAAGGAGCTTCCGGAGCTTTCCGCTGAGGATGGTTCCGAAGCCTCGAAGCCCAAAAAGAAAAAGATGAAGCGTTGGAAAAAAATATTACTGATTACAACAATCGTTATTCTGGTGCTGTTGCTGGTCACTGTGGTCAGTGTGGTGCTGTATGTCAACCATCTGCTCAACCAGATTAACTACGTCCCGGCGGAGGACTACTCCCTTTCCTCCGAGGAGGTCAGCCAACTGGAGCAGGACAACCCGGATTACATCCCTATGGGAGACGAAGACGAAGAATCGCTACCTGACTTGGAGAAGTTGGAACAGGATATCAACAAAAATCCTGACATCTCAGCCGAGCCTATGCCCGAAGGTAGCGTGCAGGGCGATGTGGTCAACATCCTCTTGATTGGTCAGGACCGCCGTGGTGAGCGTCGAGCCCGTTCCGACTCCATGATTCTCGTTACCTTCAACAAGGACAAGGGTAGCATCACCTTCACTTCCTTCATGCGTGACTCCTATGTGCAGATTCCCGGTTACAAAGCACACAAACTGTGCCATGCCTTCCAGTATGGCGGATTCAGTCTGCTCAACGAGACCCTGTGGGTCAACTTCGGTGTGCGCGTGGACGGCAATCTGGAGGTGGACTTCAATCGATTCCAGGAGCTGATTGACCTGCTGGGCGGCGTGGACATCGAACTGACCCAGAAGGAAGTCAACTACATGGGCGATGGTAGTCTCCATGCCGGCATGAACCACCTCAACGGTTCTCAGGCCCTGAAATACTCCCGTATCCGCTATATCGACAGCGATTACCGCCGGACGGAACGGCAACGCACGGTCCTTAATTCTTTGCTCAACGAATACAAGAGCAAGTCCTGGCCCGAGATGATTACGCTGCTGGAGGATATCCTGCCGCTGGTTACCACCAACATGGATAAGGGTGATATTTGGGATTTAGCCAGAGAAATGTTCCCAATGGTAGCTGGGGCCTCCATTCACAATCAGCAGATTCCTGCCCATGGCACCTTCAAAGGTGGCAACGTCCGGGTCCGTCCGGGCCTGAAGGGCTGGTTCCAGTACAACATCGACTTCGGCGCAAACCGCAAAATCCTGCAGGAAACCTTCGCAGGCAACTAAATACAACAAGCCTCCGGCTCACGCCGGAGGCTTCGCTTATTTACTTCTACGCTGGACCTGCTTGAAGGAGGCCGCAAGGTACATCAGTCCCACTATCACCAGCAGGCCGGTAACCTCACGAAGGAATGCAATGACCCGGAAGCGGAACACATACTGCACCATCTCAAAGCAGAAAAATCGCACCAGCGCCGTAACAAGATAGGCTACCACCGCAATTTGCTTACTCAGGAACCCTCCAGCTACGCCCAAAATCAACACGCCGCAGGCCAGATGTCCCAAAATCGACAGAATTATCCGCACCAATGATTCGCCGCCCAGATTCTGCAAAATCAGAACGACACTGAAGGCCGCAGCTGCAATTGCGTAGATTCCCGGTGCATCCAATCGGATGATACGCAACAGCACGATAAACGTCGCCTCTAACAACATTGGGAGAATCATCCATATCAGCAATTCCCAGAAGCTTACTGTCTCGATTCGCACGCAGCCAAAGAAATACACAGCTCGCAGAAAAAATGACAGTCCCATCAGCGCAAGGCCTGCATGAAGCCCCTTGCTGTCCATATCCATCCTGTAACGCTTCATATCCATATGTGCCATTGAACGCACCTCCTGTCCATTTGGAACATTATACGCTATTTTTCACGGAAACGCAACTGTTTTATACAGGAGCAGGCTCGCCATCACCGATATGGATGCTGACCCCATTGACCTCCACATCCTCCTCGGCGTTGATAAGGATGTACTTGATGCCGCCGATGATTCTGGTCTCAATCAAATCCGTCCGGTCCGGCGCCACCTTGATGGACACATCCGGGGTTTTGATTTCAAAACGCTTGTCATCGATGATGTTCTTGGGATGAAGGTCGGCTTCAAAACCAAATGCCTCGTCGTAGTCCACGCTGAATTTTGCAATATGCTCCTCGGATACACCGCAGGAGGAAAGAACCTCCTTCACATCGGATTTTCCAATCAGCAACGGTTCCGGAACCTTACTTTCTTTATGCAGCTCGATTCGCTGACAAATCTGGTCATGGACCGTCTGAACCAAATCCATACTGCAATCCTCATCCAGCGCTGTGGTCAGCAAGGCCTCGAAGGTCTTCTTCTGCTCCGCCGCAGGCTTGGGGATGGGGGTATTGAACACCGCCTCCACAAACGCCTCATGGCTTTCCTTGGGGCTATGGGTATAGTAAAGGGCATTGTAGATGTTTGTGGCCCGATTATCAAAGGCTGGGAACAGGAATCCCAGTTCCGGTGCGGACACGATGTTCTGCATTCCGCCGTCCCGAAATTCTTTGGATTCCGGAATATAGTGCAGGTTGGGTTTTGTTTGCTTCACAGGACAAATGGCACACAGAAGATATGTATAGACCTCGCTGGAGGCATCCGCCTGAGAAAAATCATCCTTACTCTTGAAAGGTACATCATAGCTATCGCAACCAATCAGAATCAGGTAGTTGCTTTGCAGCGATACCGTTTCAATGACCTTTTTGTAAAACTCCATCCGAAGGGATTCTTCCTTCAGCTTGGTGCTGCGCAACTCCATCAGAAGCTTATGCTCTGGGGAATCTGCCACCTGCGCCGTTTTAAAGGTGATATCTATCAGGTTCTTCCCGATGGTACCAGACAGGCTCCGACGCATCAGATTAAAGTATTTTTCTGCTTCATTTTCCGGCATGATACCGGTGCTTTCGTGAAATTCTGAAATGATTTCCTTATTTTCGTTCACATAGCAGCCGTAAATGGCCGTGATATTACTGCGGTCCCGGCGGACTCTGCGCCGGATTTCTCCGATTTCCTTATTGTTCATGGTTACCTCGCCATCTGTTGGATTCGCAGCTGCGCTGCCTGCACATTATAGCACAGTCTTCACCGTAATTCTACAAGAATTTTGGCGTGCCGTCCGCGGCACGCCAAATTATCAATCCCATAGGCATTTCCAGTTCTTGCAGAAATATTCAATACCGGAATAGACCGTCGTGACCACGATGATTCCCACCACTGTCCAGCACAGCCAATCAATCCACGGGAACGCCATCATAAAGCACAAGCCAATCATAGAGCTGGCAGTTTTGACCTTTCCGCTCCAACCGGCAGCAATCACAGTACCCTTTCCCACTGCCACCAGCCGCAGGCCAGTAACGGCAAACTCCCGGGTCAGCACAATCATCAGTGCCCACGCCGGTACGATTCGCCACTCACAGAACATGGTCAGCGCCGCAATGGTCAACAGCTTGTCCGCCAACGGATCCAAAAATTTACCAAAATCACTGACCTGATCGTACTTTCTGGCAATCTGTCCGTCCACAAAATCGGTCAGGCTGGCGATAATGAACACGCCCAGCGCACACCACATCCACCAGTTTGCATCTCCGCCACTGATGTACATCAGCGCCATATATACAGGAATGAACGCCACCCGAATCAGGGTGATTTTACTTGCAGTTGTCATAGGTCCTCCTCCACAGGGCAGCCGGACAGGTCTCCCTCTACCAACGCATCAATCCGGATTTTCAGAAAACTGCCCTCGGACAGCGCTTCATCGCAGGCAATCCAGACACGACCGTCGATATCCGGCGAATCGGCGTAGGTTCGTCCGTAATACTGTCCGAATTCCTCATCATAGCCATCCACCAATACCTGCAACGTCTTGCCCAGCATCGCCGCATTGTATTCATCCATAATCCTGGATTGGATAGTCTCCACCATTGCGGCACGGGCCTGCGCAACTTCCTGATCCGGATGGTCCATCTCCGCCGCCGGGGTTCCCTCCTCCGGAGAGAACGGGAACGCACCCACACGCTCCAGCTTCATTTCCTTCAGGAACAGGCACAGCTCCTCAAACTCCGCATCACCCTCACCGGGCAAACCGGTAATAACGCTGGTGCGCAGCACCAGGCCGGGAATCTTTTGACGTAGCTTGGCAAAAAGCCCCCGCAAGTAGTCACCGTCGCCCCGGCGATTCATCAGCTTCAGAATTTTGCTGTTGCAATGCTGGATGGGGATATCCAGATATTTGACAATCTTCGGTTCGGATGCGATTACACCAATCAACTCGTCGTCGATTTCATCGGGATACAGGTAGTGAATCCGAACCCATTCCAACTCCTCAATCTGACATAGCTGCCGCAGTAGCTCCGGCAGTAGCCGCTTGTGCTCCGGGAAGTCCGTTCCATAACGACTGGTGTCCTGCGCAACAACAATCAGCTCCTTCACGCCACTGCTGGCCAGAAGCCGTGCCTCGTAAAGCACATCATCCATCTGACGGCTACGGAATTTGCCACGCAGAGACGGGATAACACAGTAGGCACAGCGATTGTCGCAGCCCTCCGCAATCTTAATAAAAGCATAATGCTCCGGCGTGGTAACGATGCGCCCAGTCTCCAGCTCCGGCGCATCGATGGAGCCAAACTCCGCCACCATTTCATCGGACAGCAGCCGGTCAATGGCAGAAACCACCTCAACATAGCTTCCGGTTCCAAGAACACCATCCACCTCCGGCAGCTCCGCCATGATTTGATCCTGATACCGCTGAGAAAGACAACCGGTGACCAGAATTTTCCCAACACTGCCCTGCTCTTTCAGCGATGCTGTCATTAGAATAAAGTCAATCGCTTCGGATTTCGCCGAATCGATGAAGCCGCAGGTGTTAATCACTACCACGTCGCACCCCTCAATGCCAGCGCAAACCTGATGGCCTGCCTCCTGCACCCGGTACATCATCCGCTCGCAATCCACCTGATTTTTGGCACAGCCAAGGGAAATAAATCCAATATTCGCCATATTATTCCTCCAGGAAGTCTTCTTGTTCCAGCTGCCGCAATGCCTGTCGAATATCGCCGTAGCTGTGCCCACGGCGAATCAGCGCATCAATCGCCCGTTTCACCGTCCGCTCGTCCGGCTCATCGCCCAGTCTGCTCCGCAAAAATACAAGAATCTTTTCTGTCTGATCCGGATAATCCTCCAGCGCCTCCTCCCAGTATTCTCTGGGGATGCGCTTTTCGTACAAAGCCTGTTTGGCTCTGGCAAGGCCGTAGCCCTTAGAGATGCAACGGCCGACCACCTGTGCAGCCGTCTGCCGGTCGTCCAGCAGATTCAACTCTGCCATCCATTCCACTGCGTCCGCCGCCTGTTTGGGGTCCTCCCCCTTTTGAATCAAGCGATGCTGCAAGTCCGATTTTGACACACTGGAAGCCGAAACAATCCGCACCGCTCGCATTTTTGCGGACATGGCACCAGCCGCCTTCCGAAGTCGCACAAACTCCTCGTCCTCCAGCTCCATGCCGGTGTACAGTCCGAAATCCTCCACCGTCTGGCGATAAAGCCGCAGGGTAGTGCCGTCCTCGAAACGAAGCGTATAGCGCCCGGCCCGGTCCGGTCTGGACGCAAGAGAGTCAATCCTCATCACTGAAATCGTCAGCGCTTACCGCAACGGGTTTTTTCGCTGCCTTGGCAGGTTTGCTCTCGGCGGTCATCAGCTTATCCATATTCGCCCGAACCTCAGCCTCAACCTTAGCGGCAATCTCCGGATTGGCCTGCAGGTAGGTCTTGACGCTGTCCTTTCCCTGACCGATTCGCTCATCACCCATGGAGAACCAGCTGCCACTCTTTTGGACAATATCCAGCTGAACCGCCAAATCTACCAGTTCGCCCCATTTGCTGATGCCCTGACCATAATAAATGTCGAAATGGGCTTCACGGAAGGGAGGGGCCACCTTGTTTTTAACCACTTTGACGCGGGTCTTGTTACCAATTACATTGCTGCCTTCCTTGATGGACTCCACACGGCGCACATCCAGACGGACAGAGGAGTAGAATTTCAGGGCATTGCCACCGGTGGTGGTCTCGGGATTACCGTACATCACGCCAATCTTCATACGAAGCTGGTTGATGAAGATGACCACGCAGTTGGTCTTGGCAATGTTGCCTGCCAGCTTCCGCAATGCCTGAGACATCAAACGTGCCTGCAGGCCCACAAAGGTATCGCCCATCTCGCCCTCGATTTCCTGACGGGGAGTCAGCGCTGCCACGGAGTCTACAACCACCGCATCCACCGCCCCGGAACGAACCAGTGCATCCGTAATCTCCAGCGCCTGCTCGCCGGTATCCGGCTGGGAAACCAGCAAATCGTCGGTATTCACGCCCAGAGCCGCCGCATACACAGGGTCTAGAGCGTGCTCCGCATCTACGAAAGCGACCTCGCCGCCCATCTTCTGGGCCTCTGCCAGAATGTGCAGGGCCAGCGTGGTCTTACCGGAAGATTCCGGGCCGTAAATTTCAATAATACGCCCCTTGGGAACACCGCCGATGCCCAGTGCCGCATCCAGCGCCAGAGATCCGGTGGGAATCGCTTCTACATTCATTTCGGGCTTGTCGCCCAAGCGCATCACTGCACCCTTACCAAAATTCTTATCAATCTGAGCCAGCGCCGTCTGCAGAGCCTTTTTCTTGTCCTCAGCAGGTGCCGGGGCTTCATAAGCTGTCTTTTTCGTTGCCATTACAGTTCATCCTTCCGTCGGGCCAGTACCGCCCGTTCTCTGTCGTTATAGTCCTTTGCCCGTTCGATAATGGTGTAGCCGTTATGCTCCAGCAGACGGCACACATCGTCCCCCTGCCCCATTCCAAACTCAAAGCACAGGTATCCGCCGGGTTTCAGGATCCCGGAGTAGTTTTTGATGATGGCCCGATAAAAGGCCAGACCATCCTCACCGCCATGGAGCGCCAAATGGGGCTCAAACTCCCTAACACTTTGGGGCAACTCCGCCATCTCAGCGGTGGTCACATAGGGTGGATTGGAAACAATCATGTCGAACTTTCCAAGAAAAGCCGATGGTTGCGCCAACGCATCCGCCTGTACGCAGGATACCCGACCGGTGAGCTTGTGACGGGAAACGTTCTTTTTGGCCACCGTCAAAGCATCTTTGGACACATCCGCCAACGTGACCTTGGCATCCTTCACTCGACTGGCCACGGCGATACCGATACAGCCGGACCCAGTGCAAAGATCCAGAATCCGCGGATCCTGCTCCAGATACAGCCCCTTCTTCACTGCCAGCGCTGTTACCGCACAGGTATCATCCCGGGGAATCAGCACATTTTTGTCCACGTACAGGGTCAGACCGTAAAATTCCCATTCTCCCAGCACATAGGCCAGTGGCTCGCCGGACAAAATCCGCCGCACCGCATCATCCATCTGATTGCATACCGCCTCACAGGCATATTTTTCCCGGTCCGCAAGAATTTGCTCGTTGGTCTTTCCGGATACATAGCAAAGCAAATTCCGGGCCAGCAAACTGGCTGTCTGCTGATCCTCAATCTCCATGAAGGCCCGACGGGCCTCCAGATACAGCTGCGAAAACTTCTTTACCACCGGTCTGCCCCCTCTACCTCCGGCAGCACCGCTTCCACTGCGGCAATGCCTACCTCAATCATAGAATCATCCGGCTCGCAGGTGGTGAAATTCTGGAACCACATGCCGGGAGCCGTGAGGATACGGGTAAACCAATTGTCATGGCGCCCCACCAGACGATTAATCTCATAGGCAATCGCCACCACGATGGGCAGCAACGCCAGCTTGTAGGCAATCATAATCAGCCGGTACAGGAACGACCCCTGCATGGCCTCCAGCGCCGGCACCACTGCCAGCAGTCCGGTAGATGCCACCGAGAATACCAAAATGGACAACAGCATCACCACCAGCAGAAAACTGGTGCCGCAACGGGGATGCTTTCGGGTCATTTTCCGGACGTTTTCTACCGTCAGGGGCAGGCCTGCCTCGTAGCAGCGGATGGTCTTATGTTCCGCACCATGGTAAGCGAAGACGCGTCGCATCTCCTTCATGCAGGAAACCAGTAGCATATAGCCACCGAAGATAATCATCCGAATCAGGCCTTCCACCAGATTCAGCACCACCATGCTGTCAATCCATTTATCGAAGAAGCTACCGATGACCATGGGCAGCAGGAAGAACAGAGCGATGGACATGGCTAGACCCAGAAACACGGCGAAACCAATGATTGCTTTCTGGAACTTTTCATTGCCCAGCTTTTTCTCCAGCCACATATCGAATTTGGAAGGCTCCTCCTGATACTCCTCGGGAGCCAAATCTGCCGACTTCATCAGGGCCTTCACGCCGGTAACCTGAGAATCGAAGAATCCCACCACACCCCGAATCAGGGGCCATGTGGCAAAGGTGCCTTTTTTATGGATTTTTCGGGGATTTACGTCGATTTGAAGGCCGTCCTTATTGCGCACCACGATGGCATCCTTCTCAGGACCACGCATCATGATTCCCTCAATCAGAGCCTGTCCGCCAATCATGGTTTTGAACTTTTCGCAGCAATTATCTTTGTTTTTCTTACTCATAGTATTCCTTTCAGCCACACCATTTGTAGCCATGACCCCATACTGTGGTGATGAAAACCGGCTGGTTGGGGTCGTCCTCCAGCTTAATCCGCAGGCATCGGATATTCCGGTCCACCTGCTTGCTATCCCCCTCTGGGCCCCAGACCGCACTGAGAATCTCCTCGGTGGAGAGATCCAGTCCCGGATTCTGCATCAGCAGCTTCACAATGGAATACTCCGCCTGCGTCAGGCGAATCTTTTCGCCCAATTTTTCAAGCGTGCGGCTCCGGGTATCCAGAAGAAAAGGCCCGGAGCTGACCAATTCCTCCAGTCGAGTCGCCTCCTGCCGGACACGGCGCAACAGTGCCTCCAGACGTAGGGTCAACGAGGCCGGAGAAAAGGGTTTGGTCAGATAGTCATCCGCTCCGGTCATCAGACCGGTCATTTCATCCAAATTCTGACCACGGCCGGTCAGCATCAGAATTACAATCTGGTCATTTTTCTGGCGGATGCTCTGGCAAAACTCAAAGCTGTCCACACTGGTCAGCTCGCTGTCCAGCACCACCGCCGCCACGTCCGATGTCATCTCCTCCACCGGTTCGTATCCTGCTCGCCGCAGTGCCCCGGTGATGAAATCACGGATTTTCTTCTGGTCCTCCATGACCAATATTTTTTTCATATGACATCCACTCCGTATCATATCATATTTCAACAAAAAAGGAAAGCTACTTCAGCACAACATTTCCCTTTCCCAAAACATTTTCCAGTTCCGTCAGCATCAGCTCCGCAAATTGGCAACGCGTACCACGTCGTACGCCGGTATCCGCAAAATACAGCACCACGGAACTGTCACCCGGGAACATATTCAGTATTGCCCGAACTTTGGGGAACAGCTTCCCCTCCTCGGTAGGCAACTTCAGATAAAGCTTGCCGGCAGGCTGCACAGGCTGCGGCTGCTCCGGTTTTGCCGTCAGGTCCGTAATGGGGCGGACCCGGTTGATGACGATTTGTGGTTCCTTATCATCTCGCAGTGACAGCCTCCCGGTAATCACCACCGGGCTATTTTCCTTGACATAGCCGCCATACTGGTTCAGCACATTGGAAAACGCCAGCATCTCCATGGCAGCTGTATCATCCTCCACCGTCACATAGGCCATCATGGAATTGTTCCGGGTGGTCTTCATTTTGACCCCCTGCACGATGCCAGCCACCGACACAATCTGATCGTCCTGATACGTACTTTCATCCCCCATCAGCGACCCCATAGGTACCACATGGGTCCCTCGCAGGTAGGGCCGGTAGTCGTCCATCGGGTGACCGGACAGGTAGATGCCGGTGGTCTCCTTCTCCATCGCCATCAGCTCTCCCTTGGAAAGCTCAGGCAGATTGGGAATCGGAATCGCCGTTGCAGGACCCTCGTCCTCTAGCATTCCAAACAGACCCATCTGGCCCTCCAGATTCTTCTTACGGGTGCTGGCAATGCTGTCCATCATATAATCATAAGCCGCCAGAAGCTCACTGCGGTTGCGACCGAAGCAGTCCATGGCACCGCACTTAATGAAGTTCTCCACGGCACGCTTATTCAGTTCGCCCTCCCCCATCCGCTGGATGAAATCCTCCAGAGATTTGAAAGAACCGCCTTCATCACGCTTTGCTTCTACACTGCGAATCAGTCCGTGGCCCACATTCTTCACCGCACCAAGGCCAAAGCGGATGCTGTCACCCTCAACGGTGAAATGGTCTCCGGAATGGTTGATATCCGGTGGCAGTACCGGAATCCCCAACTCTTTGCACTCGGCAATATAGCCAGAGATTTTGGTAGCAGAATCCAGCACCGAGGTCATCAGCGCCGCCATATATTCCTTAGGATAGTGGCATTTCAGGTACGCTGTCTGATAGGACACCACCGCATAGCAAACGGCATGCGCTTTATTGAAAGCGTAGTTCGCAAAGTCAACGATTTCATCGTAGATGGACTGGGCCACCGCTTCCGGCACGCCGTGACCAATGCAACCGGTGATATTCTGGGCAGGGTCGCCATAGACGAACACTTTCCGTTCTGCCTCGATGACTTTCATCTTCTTTTTTGAAATAGCACGGCGGATGTTGTCAGCCTGTCCCATGGTATAGCCGCCTAAAGAACGAAAAATCTCGATGACCTGCTCCTGATAGACGATACAGCCATAGGTGACCCGGAGAATCGGCTCCAGCAAGGGTGTCTTATAACGGATTTTTCGATGGTCCAATTTATTGGCGATGAAGGTAGGAATAGAATCCATAGGGCCGGGACGATATAACGCCACAATAGCCGTCATATCTTCGATGGAGGTAGGGCGCATATTGACGCACACACCTGTAATGCCGGCAGACTCCAGCTGGAATACGCCTTGCGTCTTACCCTCCGCCAGCATAACAAAGGTCTCCGGGTCGTTATCCGGCACCTTGTCGATGTCGAAGTCCGGCTCCAGCCGGCGAATCTGACGCTCCGCATCCTCGATTACCGTCAGGTTCCGCAGGCCAAGGAAGTCCATTTTTAGCAGTCCCAGTTCCTCGATGGTGGTCATGGTGTACTGGGTGACGATGGTATCGTCATTCCGGGACAGCGGCACATAGCTGCACACCGGTTCTGCGGTAATCACCACGCCGGCGGCGTGGGTGGAGGTGTTTCGGGGCATCCCCTCAAGACTCATGGCGGTATCAATCAGAGTCTTGACCCGCTCCTGTGTGTCGTACATCTCCTTGAGCTTAGGCGATACCTCCAACGCTTCTTTTAGGGTGATATGGAGGGTGGTGGGCACCAGCTTAGCCACCACATCCGTCTCCGCATAGGTAAAATTCAGCGCACGACCCACGTCACGAATCGCGCCCCGCGCTGCCATGGTACCAAAGGTGGCAATCTGCGCCACATGGTCAGAGCCGTACTTACGCATGACGTACTCAATGACCTCTGGACGCCTTTCCTGACAGAAATCCGTATCGAAATCAGGCATGCTGACCCGTTCCGGATTCAAAAACCGTTCAAAAATCAGGGCGTACTGCATGGGATCCACTTCCGTGATGTGCATACAGTAGGCCACAATGGAGGCTGCGCCGGAACCACGTCCGGGGCCAACAGGAATTCCATTCTCCTTGGCGTAGCGGATAAAGTCCCAGACAATCAGATAGTAGTTTACATAACCCATCCGACTGATAACGCCAATCTCATATTCCAGTCGTTCCATATACTCGGAGGGCTGATGAGGATATCGCTCCCGGAATCCATCCATACAGAGCTTGCGGAAATATTCCTCATTGGTATAGCCCTCCGGCACCGGAAAGGACGGCAAATGGTATTCGTTGAACACGAATTCCAAATTACATTGCTCCGCTATTTTTGCGGTGTTTTCTATGGCTTCAGGATAATTGGGGAACAAATCCCGCATTTCCTGCTCACTTTTCAGGTAAAATTCCTCAGTCTCAAACCGCATCCGATTTTCATCGTCAACAGTCTTACCGGTCTGGATGCACAGAAGCACATCCTGCATTTTGGCATCTTCCTTGCGCAGATAGTGGGCATCATTGGTAGCCGCTAACGGCAGTCCCGTTTCCCGGGCAATTCGGGCGATGCCCTGATTTACCGGACGCTGTTCCTCGATGCCATGATCCTGCAACTCCAGATAAAAATTCCCTTCCCCAAATATCTGGGCCAGCCGAAGGGCGTAGGTCTTTGCGCCTTCATAATCCTCGCTCAAAAGGTACTGGGGGATTGCGCCGCCCAAACAGGCAGACAGTGCAATCAGTCCCTCATGATGTTTTTCCAGCAACTCCAAATCCACTCTGGGTTTGCCGTAGAAGCCGTTGATGAAGGCCTCCGACACCATCAGGCAAAGGTTTTCGTAGCCCTTCCGGTTTTTGCACAGCAGCACCAGATGGTAAGGATCGTTGTCGATGCCATGGACTCGGTCCTCCATGCCCCGACGAGCAACATATACTTCACAGCCGATGATGGGCTTGACACCAGCGGCCTTCGCCGCCTTGTAAAAGTCGATACAGCCGTACATTACACCATGATCGGTAATGGCGACAGCGGTCTGTCCAAGCTCCTTCACTCTGTCCATGATGCCACCAATGCGGCAGGCACCGTCCAAAAGGCTGAACTCCGTATGTACATGAAGATTCACGAAACTCATACCGTAGCCTCCTTTGCGATTTGGAGCAACTTTTTCAGCCGACTGTTCATGGCAGGCTTGGAAATCGGCGGCTCCATTAGACTCGCCAGTTCCGTTAAGGATGCTTCCGGATTGTTCTCACGGGCCACCGCAGCCGCCTGAATTTTCTGCGGAAGCTGCTCCAGAAGTCCACGCTCCCGAAGAATTCGTATGGCACTCAACTGCTCCTGTGCTGCCTCCACCACCTTGGAGGTATTGGCATCGTCACAATTGCAGCGGCGATTGACCTTGTTATTCAGCTCCTTCTCCAGCCTCGCTTCCATGATGCCCATAGCTGCCACCGGTGCGCTCAGGTAAGTCAGGCAATCGCTGATTTGGTCACTCTGCTTCAGGTAGAGCACCTGCGCCCCACCACGGGTGGCAAGCTTGGGATAGAACCCCAGCACCTCCTCCATCAGCGCAAAGGTCTCCCGCGCAACACTGATATGGGAAGTGCCAATCTCCAAATGATAGCCCTTCTCCGGATCCGTAACAGAACCGCCGGCAAGAAACGCCCCTCGCAGAAACGCCGCCTTGCAGCAGTCCTCCTCCACCACCGGCAGGTTCACATGCAGAGATACCGTATCCCGGCCAAACCCAACGGCATCCATAATAGTATCAATTTTTTGAGCGTCATCGATTTGGAACACCAGCTTCCCGGGAGCCTCCAGGCTGGGGTAGCTGTCGAAATCCATATCGAACGCCTTTGCAAACAGAAAGGGAAGTATGTGTCCAAATTCCCTGCTCTCGGTGATGATGCGAATCCCCTCCTGCCCAAAGCTGTTGCAAAACAGCAGAATCCCAAAGCACTCCGCCAATGCGCAACACTTTTTCTGGGGAACCGTCCGGCAAATCTCCGCCTTCACTCCGGCTGAAAAAGAAACCATCATACACCCTCCCTTCTAATATAAATTATCGTTTAAAGCACTAACAATAAACGTTGTCATTGCAAGCCAGTGCGCACACTGGCTTGGCGATTTCCTGCAGATTACGGAAGACTAAGAGGATTGCCACGTCGCGTATGTTATTGTGTGATTGCCACCGGCAATCACTTCGATTTACAATCGCTTCGCTATGCTCCTCGCAATGACAGGGTATTTTGTTTTTGCGGTGCTAAGCTGAACAATAATTCACCTTACCAAATCCTGACTTCCGGTTCCAAACGGATACCGGACTCCTCAAAGACCTTATCAGACACCTGCCGCAGCAGTTCTTTCACATCCTCTGCGGTGGCATCGCCCATATTGACGGCAAAACCAGCATGCTTGGTGGAGATGGCTGCGCCGCCTACTCGAAAGCCCTTCAGCCCTGCCTGATCAATCAACGCAGCAGCGTATCCCCCAACGGGTCGCTTAAAGGCAGAACCAGCGGAAGGTTTATCCAGTGGCTGGGAGGCTGAACGCTTTCCCATCAGTTCCTTCATCTTCTCACGGATTTCTTCCGCTGGTTTACGCATAAGCATAAAATCTGCGGAAATAACAATTCCGGGCTGCTCCTCTAGAACGCTATGGCGGTAGGAAAATTTCATTTCTTCCCTAGTAAATGTTCGGATATTCCCTTCAAAATCCATCACATCCACACTTTTACAGACCTGGCAGATTTCGCCACCGTAGGCACCCGCATTCATATATACGCCACCGCCAACAGTACCAGGGATGCCATGGGCAAACTCCAGACCAGACATACCCATATTCGCCGCATACACTGCCGCCCGGGTCATGGTCACACCAGCCATCACTCGAATGGTCATATCATCCAGACACTCCATCCCCTCAAGACTGTCCTTCAGGCAGATGACCAGCCCCTTCATCCCGCTATCCGGGGCCAGAACGTTGGTCCCGGCTCCCAGTATAACAGGCTGTACGTCCAATAAAACGGACGTTTTCATTATTTTCGACAATTCCTCGCAGGTCTTCGGGAAAGCCATGACCTCCACAGGACCACCTATGCGGAAGGAGGTATGCTTCGCCATCGATTCATTCAGACGAAGCTCCATTTCCGGCAACAGGCCGGTTATCTTCTGCTGAAATTTAGTCATCACAGTCATAAACGCCTCCGGGCATATCATATCTAATATACTATATCACACAGGAATGGATTATGCAATCGTTACAAAAATAAAATTTGTGGCGACCGAATTCATTCAGTCGCCACAATATGTATTTACTTTTCCACGATTTCCAGAATCTCCATGGGGCAGGCCTTAACGCAGATGCCACAGGCGATGCACTTGGAAGCAGGATTCTCCGGCTTGAGAACCATGACCTTCATGGGGCAAGCCTCCACGCAAGCACCACAGCTGACACACAGCTTCTTGTTGATCATGTAAACGCCGGTCTTGGGGTTCTGGGTGATAGCGCCATGCTCACAGGAGCGCATGCATTTACCGCACTGGATGCAGGTCATCGGCTTAGCACCAGTGCCCTTGGCAACAATCCGGATACAGCTCAGGTCCTCGTCGAACTCCTTGTAAAAGGCCTTGGAGCAAGCCTCGACGCACTGCAGACAAGCCATACAGGCTTCATTCTTCTTAACAGCGAGCTTCTTCATGGTAAAGAACTCTCCTTTTTCTTCATTTTTACAAAAAATATTATACACATTCATTTCGGAAAAATCAACACGAAAATCTGGCTTTTCCCAACTAATTGGTTAGCTTTTGCTAACGCCTTTGAATTACCAGCGTATTTTCAAGGATTCGGGGGAAAATAGACACGAAAGGAGGGCTGAAAAATGAAAATCATTTCTTTGATGCTGGTTCTGATGCTGGCTGTGGGCGGTCTGACCGGTTGCAGCATGGGCGACAAGGGTGATGGCAACACCGATACCTCTGCCACCACAACGACCACAACGACCACCACTACCACCAGACCCACGACCGCACCAACCACAACGACCACCACCGCTCCAACCACCGGAACGAGTGAATCCGCCACTTCTCCCACTGATGCCACAAGCCAGTCCGGTACGTCCGCTACCGAACGGGGCATGGGCCGCTGAAAGGAGGACGCGCAATGCTGAAAGCACTTGCTGTGAGCATGGGGCTGGGTGCTGCCGCCGGTGCGGTGGCGATTTTAATGATGCCCCGAAATAACCCGACTCGCCAACTGGCAGCCAAGGCCGCCTGTAAAGTCGAGGACGCAGCCATGAAGCTGGGCGACAAATTGGAGCAAAAACTGGATACGCTGGGATAACTGCGCACCTAGGGGCGTGTCGACATCCGACACGCCCCTTCCGTTTTTCATCCGTAGATTTTGTGCAAAAATGGTGAGTAGGTGAAAAATTAGTTGCACTTTTTCTATTTTAGTTGTATGATTAGAGATATTTCAAAATTGAGGAGAAACGCAATGAAAAAAATAATCATTCTGCTGACTGTTCTTTCCCTGTTGCTTTGCTGCGCAGCCTGTGGAAAAACGGATAAAGCAGATCCCACCGAATCCACCACTGCCACTGAACCCCAGGCCGAGCCTAATCCGTCCGGTGTTGCGCTGATTGTGAATGGCTACGAAATCAGTGGCACCGAGATGAATTACTTCTTCATGGACGCCATCAATCAGTGGTACGGCACCTACGGTAGCTACGCCGCTTATCTGGGCCTTGACCTGCGCAAACCGCTGGATGAACAATACTACGATCAGTCCACCGGCGAGACCTGGGCCGACTGTTTCCTCGACATTGCCGTGGAGTCCGCCAAGAGTACCTACTCCCTGTACGGTGCCGCTCAGGCAGAGAAGTACACGCTGTCCGAGGAGGAAGCTGAGAGTGTTCAGGAGCTGTACGACAGCATGGACGATTATGCCAAGCAGGCCGGTTACAGCAACGCTGAAGACTACCTGAAGGCTCTCTACGGCGATTCTTCCACCATTGCTGATTACAAGGAATACTATCAGGTCACCGCCATTGCCAGCTCCTACTACTCCCACCACGCCCAGACCCTCAGTGACAGCTACACTGATGATGTCCTGCGGGCCTTTGAAGGCGATAAATCTTATAACTACAATTCCTATTCCTATGCCAGCTTCTACCTCTCTGTAGAGGACTTCAAGCTGGGTGGCACTGAGGGCGAAGATGGCAAAATGATTTACTCCGACGAGGAGGTCAAGGCTGCGGAGGCCTATCTGGGTCAGGTTGCCGGTGAACTTTCCACCGGTGACATCAATACCGTCGAAAAACTCAACGCCGCCATCAAGCAGATGGAGGAAAAACTGGCCGAAACCAAGGGTGAGGTGATTGCGGAAGGCAAGCACTCCGTCGCCACCTTAAATGAAAAGGTACTTTACAGCAAAATCAGCACCTTGATGCAGGAATGGATTCGCAGCGACGCCCGGGTTGAAGGCAACATCACCGCCATTCCCTATGAATCCTCTACCACCGATGCCAACGGCAAGGAGATTAAGGTCCTCAGCGGCTACTACATCGTTCTGTTTCAGGAGCGGTGCGACAACCCCCAGCCCCTGATTAACGTGCGTCACATTCTGGCGGCATTCAAGGGCGGCACCCAGGATAACACCACCGGTCAGATGATTTACACCGACACTGAAAAAGCTGCCGCCAAGGAGACAGCCGAAAAGCTGCTGGCTCAGTGGCAGGAGGGTGAGGCCACTGAGGAAACCTTCGCTGAACTGGCAAACAAGCACTCCGATGACGGTGACGGCACCACCGGCGGCCTGTACGAGGATGTGTACCCCGGTCAGATGGTTACTAATTTTAACAATTGGTGCTTTGACGAAAGCCGCAAAACCGGCGATTTCGGTATTGTGGAATCCCCTTACGGCTACCATGTGATGTACTTCGTGAGCCACAGTGAGCAGAATTATCGGGACTACATGGTGTCCAACGATTTGCTCAACGAGGATATGACCAAATGGCAGACTGCACTCTCTGAGTCTGCTGTGGTAGAAGAAAAGGACCTGAGCCTTGTAGACAGTGGAAGGGTCATTGCCTGATATAACCAAAACAGCGGAAGCCGAGGCTTCCGCTGTTCTTCTTTATTCCACATCCAGTTTTACCGCACCATTTTCAATGCGGATATGGATGGCACTGATGGGTGAGTCAAAGCTATCAATAATCACTTCGGAAATCGGGTCCTCCAGCAATTGCTGGATGGTCCGGCGGAGGTTACGGGCACCATAGGTGGTGGAAAACGCCTTCTCCGCCAGATGGTCTCGCAAATCCTCGCCCCAGCTCAGGGTCAGGCCACGTCCAGCAAGGCTATCCTTCAGCTCGGAGAGCATGATGTCCGCAATGCCGAGGAAGTCTGCTCTGGACAGATGGTTGAAGGTAATAATCTCATCCACACGGTTGATGAACTCCGGACGCAGGAATTCCCGTAGCGCTCCCATGGTTTTCTCCCGGACCTGCTCGCTGCCGGAACGTCCAAAGCCCAAACTGGCTACCCGTCCCTCAGATCCGGCGTTGGAGGTCATAACAATGATGGTATTTTCAAAATTTACCACCCGTCCCTGGGCATCGGTGATACGACCGTCGTCCAGTACCTGCAACAGAATATTCAGCACGTCCGGGTGGGCCTTCTCAATCTCGTCGAACAGAATCACCGCATAGGGTTTCCGGCGAATCTTCTCTGTCAGCTGACCGGCTTCGTCATAGCCCACATAACCGGGAGGCGATCCAATCAGCTTGGAAACTGTGTGCTTTTCCATATATTCTGACATATCCAGCCGAATCAGAGACTCTACACTGTCAAACAAATCGTCTGCCAGCTGCTTAACCAGCTCCGTTTTGCCTACACCGGTTGGGCCAACAAAAATGAATGACACAGGCCGCTTTTTGGGACTGATGCCGACACGGCTCCGGCGGATGGCACGAGAAACCGCATCCACCGCCTCGTCCTGTCCGACAATGTGCTGCTTCAGCCGCTGGGCAAGACCTTTGATTTGCTCGTACTCCTGAGCCTTAATCTTAGAGGCAGGGATTTTCGTCCACAGCTCGATGATGCGAGCCAGATTCTCCATGGTCACCCGAGGTTTGGGCAGCCGCTCCAGCCGCTCGATTTCAGCAGTGGTCTGCAGCAGCTTACTGCGCAGAGTGGCAAGTCGCTCATAGTGCTCATTCTCCGTATCGTCGGTGAGCATCTTCAGCTCATATTCGTAATCATCCCGGGCTTTTTTCAGCTCCGCCAGCTGCGAGATTTCCTTACAGCGCAGATTCACATCCGAACAGGCTTCATCCAACAGGTCGATGGCCTTATCCGGCAGAAAACGGTCCGTGATATACCGCTCCGACAAAATCACGCACTGACGGGCAATCTCCGGGGAAATCTCCACACTGTGGAACTCGGAATAGGCTCTGGCAATGCCCTGCATTATCTGAACCGCCTCGGTGATGGTCGGCTCCGCTACGGACACCGGCTGGAATCGACGCTCCAACGCCGCATCCTTCTCGATGTGCTTGCGGTACTCATTAAAAGTAGTCGCACCAATCACCTGAATCTCCCCTCGGGACAGTGCAGGCTTGAGGATATTGGCTGCGTTCATGGACCCTTCCGCATCACCGGCTCCCACAAGATTATGGACCTCGTCGATTACCAGAATGATGTTGCCGCACTCCTTGACCTCTGCAATCAGACTCTTCATGCGGCTCTCAAACTGGCCCCGGAACTGCGTGCCGGCCACCAGAGCCGTCAGGTCCAGAAGAAAAACCTCCTTATCCCGGAGCTTATAAGGGACATCACCGGCGGCAATGCGTTGGGCAAGGCCCTCGGCAATGGCTGTCTTGCCAACGCCCGGCTCGCCAATCAGGCAGGGATTGTTCTTCTGGCGACGATTCAGAATCTGGATGACACGCTCGGTCTCCACATCCCGTCCAATCACTTTGTCCAGCTTTCCCTCACGGGCACGACCCGTCAGGTTCATGCAGTAGCTATCCAGAAATTTATGCTTCTTCGACTTCTTTTTCCGAGGTTCCTCTCCCTCCGACTCTTTCTTGGAGGGACGATCCGGCTTACGGGCCGGAAGGTCACTCTGGCTACTACCGAACAGCTGATTTAAAAGCGGAAACGTGGCAGTCTGGCTTTCCGCTTCGTCCTCGTCACCATCCTCATCATCACGCTGCCCGAACATACTGCTCATCTCATCGCTCAGCAAATCCAGGTCCTCCTCCGAGATGCCCATCTGCTTCACCGCCTGATCAATCTGGGGGATACCCAGACTCCGGGCACACTTGAGGCAATAGCCCTCGTTCATGGTGGCGCCGTTCTCCATCTTGGTGATGAACACCACCGCTACATTCTTCTTACATTTGGTACACATTTTAGGTTGCATCGGATACACTCCCTTTCAGGAAACCGGTCACAGGACCGGTGCGCATTCAAAAATATCAGTTCCGTCGTCGTACCACAGGTGGGTCATGTACAACCCTCCCGGCGGTACGGTGGGGCCGGCAGCCGTCCGGTTGCCGGATTGCAAAATCTGACCAATCTGCTCCGGCGCAATCTTGCCCTCCGCGGCATAGACAACTGTGCCAGCCATGGCCCGTGCCATATTATACAGGAAACCATTGGCGCAGACCTTCAAATGAATCAGATTTCCCTGACGCTCTACATTATAATAGTATACGGTCCGGACGGTGGATCTGACCTCGGTACCCACGCTGCGCACTGCCGCAAAATCATGGGTGCCTACAAACTGGTCCGCCGCCTGCTGCATAATCTTTTCATCCAGGGGACGGGGATAGAACCACGCCCGGTTTACATAAAATGGATCTCGTACCCGGGAATTATAGATGGTATAGGTATACTCCTTCCGGGCACAGGAGCCGATGGCGTTAAAGCCGTCATGGACCTGAAACGCTTTGGTCACCACGATGTCCACCGGCAAGTGGGTGTTCAGCGCATAGGGTAGCCGCTCTGTAGGGATACAGGAATGGGTCAGAAAATTGGCCACATAGCACTTGGCATGGACTCCTGCATCGGTGCGGCCACAGCCGGTGACATGGACCCGGTGGCCCACCACCATGGATACAGCTCTTTCTAAAGTATCCTGCACTGTGGGCAGGGATTTCTGGATTTGCCAGCCGTGATAGGCAGTTCCAAGATAGGTTACAAACAAGGCAATATTACGCATTTTCTACCTCACAGTCCAAAAACGGCCAGCGTAATCACCGCCGCCAACAGTATCACGCCTGCGGCATAGGCCTCAAAATCCAGACGGCTGTAGCGGAGAATCTTCATTTTTGTTCTGCCTTCGCCACCATGATAGCAGCGGCACTCCATGGCAGTCGCCAGTTCATCCGCTCGGCGGAAGGCGCTGATGAACAAAGGCACCAGAATCGGCACCAGCGCTTTGACCCTCTGAATCAGGCTGCCGGTCTCAAAGTCGGCTCCCCGGGCCTTCTGGGCAGACATAATCTTATCTGTCTCCTCAATCAGCGTAGGGATGAAACGAAGGGCAATACACATCATCATCGCCAGCTCGTGGACCGGAAGCTTGATTTTCTTCAGGGGAGACAGTAACGACTCCAGTCCGTCGGTCAGGGCGATGGGCGAGGTGGTATAGGTCAGCAAAAATGTGCCGGTCACCAGCATCAAAATCCGAGCTGCCATGAAAACTGCCCGGAACACACCCTCTCGGGTGATTTGGATGAAGTGCCAGCGAAACCACACCGTTTCCCCCTTCGTCATGAAAATATTCAGTACGGCGGTGAAAATCAAAATCAGCACCATAGGCTTCATGCCCCGGATGATGCTTTTGGGAGGAATCTTGGAAATGGCAATGCAACTGAGCAGGAATGCCAGCATCACGCTATAGCTAATCCAACTGGTAGCCACAAACAGCGCCACAATATACACTATCAGCATCACCAGCTTGGTGCGTGGGTCCAAACGATGGATGAAGGAGGTACCGGGAAAAAATTGTCCGAGGGTGATGTCCTTAAGCATGGCGATTCCCCTCCTTCAGCTTTTTCAGCTGGGCCACCGCCTGGTCGATGGCGTACACCGGCTTCACCGGCAATCCCATCTGCTTCAGCCGCAGAAACACCCGGGTGACTTCGGGGACATCCAGCCCCATATCCAGCAGGGACTGGGCATCCCGGAACACCTCGTCCGGTGTGCCATCCATCGCCAGCCGTGATCCGTTCATCACCAGCAGACGATCTGCCAGCCGAGCCATGTCGCTCATAGAATGGCTCACCATCATAATCGTAGCGTTTTTCGCCTTGCGGTAGTCCCGGATGTTCCGGAGAATCTCCTCCCGCCCCACCGGATCTAGTCCGGCTGTGGGTTCATCCAAAATCAGAATCTCCGGCTCCATGGCAATCACACCGGCGATGGCTACCCGGCGCTTCTGTCCGCCGGACAAATCAAAGGGAGATTTTTTTAGCTGCTCCTCTGTCAGGCCAACAAAGCCGGCGGCTTCCCGTACACGACGATCCACCTCTTTTTCATCCAGCTTCATATTTTTAGGGCCGAAAGCAATGTCCTTATAGACCGTCTCCTCAAACAGCTGGTACTCCGGGTACTGGAACACCAGTCCTACACGAAACCGGGCCTGACGAGTGGTCTTTTTATCGGTCCAGATGTCCACCCCATCCAGCAACACCTTGCCGGAGGTGGGCTTCAGCAGACCGTTCATATGCTGCATCAATGTGGATTTACCAGAGCCGGTATGCCCAATGATGCCGATAAATTCCCCACGCTCCACGGAAAAGCTTACGTTATCCAGCGCCTTATGCTCAAAGGGCGTTCCGACGCTGTAGATGTGGGAAAGTTCTTGAATCTGTAGTTGTGCCAATGCGGTAACCTCCTGACACGTCAGGCCTTCACCTCAGCGTAAAGTGCCTGCGCGCATTCTTCTATATCCAGACGGTCCAGAGGTAAATCGAAACCGTTCCGGTTCAGTTCATGGCATAGCTCCACGGTGTCCGGCGCAGCAAGCCCAATTCGATGGAGCAACGCAATCTGAGAAAATACCTGCTTCGGCGTGCCGTCCGCTGCAATGGTTCCCTGATGGAGAACCACCACTCGCTGAGCCTTGGCCGCCTCGTCCATATGGTGGGTAATCAGCACCACCGTGATGCCCTTCTCCCGGTTCAGCCGTCCGATGGTCTCCATGACCTCTCGGCGGCCTCTGGGATCGAGCATTGCGGTGGGTTCATCCAAAATGATGCATTTCGGCTCCATGGCAATCACACCAGCAATGGCAATCCGCTGCTTCTGTCCACCGGACAGAAGATGGGGCGCATGGGCACGGAATTCATACATTCCTACCTGCCGCAGTGCCTGATCCACCCTTCTGCGAATCTCCGGGCTGGCAATGCCCAAATTCTCCGGGCCGAAGGCCACATCCTCCTCCACCACGTTGGCAACAATCTGGTTGTCCGGGTTCTGGAAGACCATGCCCACATTTTTGCGAATCTTTAACAGCAACTCTTCTGCTGCCGTATCATAACCACAGACGTAGACCTTGCCGCCGCATGGCAGCAAAATGGAATTGAAATGCTTGGCAAGAGTGGACTTTCCGCAGCCGTTGGTGCCGAGAATCGCCACAAAGCTCCCTTCCTCCACCGTCAGGCTCAGGTCCGCAAACACAGCGACACCGGGCGTGTCATCCACGCCCGGATACGCATAATTTAAATGCTCAACAGAAATTGCGTTCATGGTGCTACCTCCCATCACGGAGTCCAACGACCAGTGGAGCCACAGGGCAGCATGATACCGGAGGATTTCACCGGCAACCCCAACTCGCCCACTGCGGTCTTTCCGCCGTGGACACCGCCAAACACCACGTCCGACGCATAGCCCACTGCCGAAGGGGCAAGACCAGTGGTATAGGAATTGATGATGACAAACAGCGGATTATCCGTAAGCAACTTCGCCGTCTCCAGCAAGAAGGGATAGAAGCTGGTCTCCATCTTCCAAATCTCGCCGCTGGGACCCCGGCCGTAGCTGGGAGGGTCCATGATGATGCCGTCATAACGGCGGCCCCGGCGAATCTCACGCTGGATGAATTTTCCGCAATCATCCACAATCCAATGGATGGGCCGATCGCTCAGGCCCGATGCCTGCGCATTCTCCTTGGCCCATGCCACCATGCCCTTGGAAGCATCCACATGGTACACCTCCGCTCCACCGGCAGCCGCCGCCAGTGTAGCACCGCCGGAATAGGCGAACAGGTTCAGCACCCGCACCGGACGCTTCGCCGCAGCCGCCGCCACCGTATCTCGGATGAAATCCCAGTTGGCTGCCTGCTCCGGAAATACACCGGTGTGCTTGAAATTCATGGGCTTTACATTAAAGGTAAGGTAATCCTTGTAGCGAATCTGCCAGCGCTCCGGCAAATCATGGTCCGTCCAGCGGCCACCCCCGGTATTGGAGCGGACATAACGGGCATCGTACTTTTTCCAGCCCGGATCAATACGGGGCGTATTCCAAATCACCTGAGGATCCGGCCGCACCAACAGGTACTTTCCCCACCGCTCCAGCCGCTCGCCGGCAGTGGTGTCCAGCACCTCATAATCCTTCCACTGGTCTGAAATCCAGATCATTTCTTATTCTCCTTGATTTTCAGGCTGCTCCTGAGGCACCTCCGGATCCGTAGGCACATCCGGGTCCGTGGGTGCCTCCGGGACATCCGGATTTTCCGGCACATCCGGGTCTGCAGGCGTATCCGGATTCGTGGGTTCCTCCGGACGGTCGTCCACCCAAAGATTCTCCTGCTCGTACTTGGCCCAGGATTTGGCCGTATGCTCCTTACAGGTCACGCAAGGGTCTGTACCACTCAGGTCACCGTAGATCCCCTTGAATGCTTCCGGCTCGCCGTCCTCATCCACCTGATAAATATATTTATTGTTGATATACTTGCTCTGCAGGCCGTATTTGCTGGCCTTACGGATGGCCTCCACCTGCTCCGCTGTCATCTTTACAAGGCCACGCTGCTCCAGGGCAATCACGCCGACCTCAGCAAACTTCTTACAATACTTATTCGCTACCGCACCACCCTCTGCGCAGTAGTCCAGCTTGATATGGGCATCGCAGTAGTCCGCCGGGACATCCTCCGGGAACACCATCACCGTCTCGGTCCGGTTCAGTCCCCGAATGTCGGATTTACAGGCCGAACTGGCAAGTCCGCCGGAGTCCAGACAGATGGTCACGTCCACCATCTCACCCTTGTCGTACAGCTTGATGTTGTTCCGCCCTTCATGAAGTGGCTCCATCACCTTATGCCACAAAATGGCACCGGGGTGGCTGGAGGACTGAACCAGCTGAATCTCTGCCGGAATCTCAAATCCGCACCACACCGCAGCGGTATAATAGCCGGTATAGCCGCAGAAATAACGGTCCTTCTTACTGTTGGTCGTACCCGTCTTGCCGCAGACATCAATGCCGTCAATCTGGGCACGGGTACCAGTACCGCCCTCGACCGCCTCATTCAGACAATAGTTGACATAGGTGACGGATTTGTGGCTGAGAATCTCCTGTGCGTCCTGCGTGTTATCCAGCACCAGTTCGCCCTGAGAATCGTAGACCTTAGTAAAAGTGCGGCCCTCACGATAGACACCATCATTGGCGAAGGTGGCGTAGGCACTGGCCATGTCCCGAACGGTGGCACCGTTGGTCAGACCGCCCAGTCCCAAAGGCGAATAGTTAACATCACTGGCGTTGGCATCGCCCTCATACAGGCCGTTGAGCCGGAATTTATACTTACCAAAATCAAAGCTATAACGGGTGCCGATTTTGTCCAGCGTATTCACGGCAACTGCGTTCACCGACTCCATCACACCCTCCAGAACGGTCATGGAGTAGCAGTAGCGCCGCTCTGCATTCCGAGGGAAGGGAGAGCCGGAGCCGTTGTTATTATAATAGAGGGGCAAATCCGAAATCACCGACGCGGGGGTAATCGCTCCAGCCTCGAAAGCTGGGGCATACACCGTCAGCGGCTTAATGGAGGAACCTACCTGACGCTGCGCATCGGTGGCCATATTGAACGCATCAAAAACCACTTTCTCATCTACGCCGCCAGACAGAGCCACGATATCACCGGTACGGTTGTCAATCACCACAATGCCCGACTGCAGCTGCTGCGCACCACGGGTCGCAGGAATTTCCTCAAGATTCGTATAAATCGCATCCACCTGCTCCTGAACATCCATGTCCAGCGTGGTATAAATATGGTAGCCACCTCGCTGAATCAGCTGCAGGTACAGCTCCTTTTCCTGCTTGTTCATCTTGTTCCAGACATAGCCATCCTGCAGCGCCAGCATAGCTGCCACATCCTCCAGCACCGTGTCCACGAACCAGGAATATACCTCACGAGAGGCATTGCTGCTGACCTTGACGATATACTCACACTCTGGACAGCGATGGACCTTGAACTTCTTCAGGGTATCCTTGTGCTTACAGTCGCTGTTCTGGCAGGTGGCGGTCACGGATTCGTCGATGTTGCCTTCCTCGTCCTCCACGTCCTCCAGCTCTGTCTCGCATTCCGGACAGCGGTAGCCTACCATCAACGTCTTGACCGTACCTTGATAGCCGCACTCTTTATTCTCACAGTAGGACATCCGATCCTCATCAGCGATGCCGCTCTTGAAGGTCATGTTCTCTGCCTGAACAAGGGCCTCTTGATACTCTTCTTCCGTCAGATAACCCTCGTTGCGCATGACCCAGAGGGTATTAATCTGCCGGACCTGATTCCGTTGTGCGCCGGTCATTTCCTTGCCGTCATACTCGAAGGTCGAAGAATAGGGGCCAAAAATCGACGGGTTATTGGTAATACTAATCAGACTGGCGCACTCGGCGGTGGTCAGCTCCTGCAGCTCCTTGCCAAAATAGTGAGCCGCCGCACTCTTGACACCGTACTTCCGGTCACCGAAGTATATCAGATTCAGATACCACTCCATGACCGTTTCCTTGTCGTAGCGCCGCTCGAAGTCCACCGCTTTGAAAATCTCCATCACCTTACGGCGGACCGTCACCGAATCGTCCTGGGTGATGTTTTTCACCAGCTGCTGGGTGATGGTAGAACCACCAGCATCGCCGGATCCAAAGAACATATTGACGCAGGCTTGCACGGTAGTAATCCAGTCCACGCCCTGATGCTCATAGAATCGCTTATCCTCGATTGCCACTGCCGCATGGATCAAATCCTCAGGCAGTTCATCATAGGTCGCCCATTCACGGTCACTGGAGGCGTAAATCTGCTGCAGCTCCTGAATGTTGCCATCGGAATCCACATAGTGGATATACGAGGTCTCATCCAAATCGTAGTTCTCCTTAACCATTTCGGAATAGGGCAGAATGTCATCCTCCAGATACCCTCCCAAAATGCCAAGGAACACAAAGCCACAAACCACACAAATCAGCAGCACCGTCGCTGCTGCACCCAGCGCTACCTTGAACATGGCAAACGCCGCCAGCCACACCTTGTACACCGAGTTCGGCAGCCAGTGGGGCTTCCACGATTGCCGGGGCATCCGCTTCTTTCCTTTTCTGTTTTCAGCTTCCATTATCGTTACCTCCAAAATGAAAGTAAATCACCAGTCGTAACATTATAGCATACCCAATCCAAAAACGAAAGACCCAAAATGTTAATAAACATTAAAATCCAGCTGTATGATACCCTTTTTCCATGGGTATGCTATGCCCGAAAGGAGAATGGGCGATGAAATACAAGTATCTGCATCTGGCCGCACTGGCTTTGTGCTTCTCTTTTATGCTGGGAATACGGGACGGTCGGGTGGCACTTTGGAAAAATGATGACCCGGAACCTGCTACTGTATTCCCCTATCCCGTGTCTATGCTACCGGAGGATGCCAGAAATGCGCTGGCCAAAGGCATCCGCATCGAATCCGAAGAAGAACTGCATAAGTTGATTGAACAGTACCTGCCCTGAAGACTGTGGTAAATCATTGTTTTGCGTAACTCCAAGCCCTTGCCTCTCCCCTTTGGGAGAGGTGCCCCGAAGGGGTGGAGAGGGTAAAGTTGAGACACCCTCTCAGTCAAAAAATTAAAGATTTTTGCCAGCTCTCCCAGTGGGAGAGCCAAGAGTGCCTGCGGCGCTTAGTGCGCTAAACAATAGGGCACCTCTAAAAACTCAATTTCGAGTGGGTGCCCAGGAATTTTGCTTCAAATTATGTGGTAAAAACCGCAGGAATACTGGATGTATTTCAAGGTTTTTATAAGCATAAGTTGGAGCAAAAGAACGGGC
>JAZQIN010000201.1:0-25195 GCA_045541155.1 Faecousia sp. | reverse complement strand
GTAAATTCTAGTGATTGCCAGTGGCAATCACACAATAACAAATGCGACCGTGGGAATCCGTTTTCTCTACGGATTGCGAGGAGTACGGATTGCCACGGCCCTTCGGGCCTCGCAATGACATACCTTGACTGGAGTGCGGCGTGTCGTGCGCTAAACGATAATTTAGCCGCGGACAACCAGCATAGTCTTTGCGTTTGATGATTCTTCAGCTTGACCATCGGGTAACATAATGATATACTGACACAAATCCCAATGGAGGCGTCCTATGAAAAAACTAATTTTGCTCATTACCGCTGCACTGACGTTGTTCACCGGCTGCGCTGACCCTGCCGCCGTTCTGGATGTCCCCACCTATACCGCCCCGACCCTGCCGGAATTGGACCAATCCCTGTCCCCAGACCAGTTGCTAACAACCGCCGTGGGACGCCTGCAAACGCTAGACAGCTTCGCCGTATCCTACGGCTCCGGCTGGCAGAAGGATCTGGTTCTGACCAACGGCACAGGCGAGACAGCTTTCGCAAATCTTCGGCAGCTGGTGCCCAATGAAGCATTCATCGAGGATTTCTGTGCCATGGGCATGGTGGTCAGCCCCAGCAACGATGGCAGCTTCTGTTATCAGCTGCCCAGCCTGACACTGGAGCAAGTCTGCCAACTGTTGTGCGGTCGTCCTCTGACTGAGGCAGAACTGTCCACTGTCTCAAACTATACGGAGGTGGTCGGAGCCATCCGTATCGATGTGGATCCAATTCAGATTTTTCAGGCTCTGGAGGTGGATATCGCCCTGGACGATGCCCACTGGTTCTTGCAGATCCGCATCCATCATTGATAGGGTGTCCCGGTTTTTAGAATGATTGGCACCGCTGACGCATAGGCTGTCCCCAGGAGGGATGCGCAATGCGGAAACGGGATTGGATTATCATATGGGCGGCTGTGTTGGGAGCGATTGCGCTGGTGGTCAGCGTGTTCAGTCGTCAGGTGCTGGAGACCGGCAGCTGGGGCCTGAGCTTTCGCACGGAGGGGGCCGCACCGATTGGCCCGGCTGGAACGGAGCAGCTGAAAAAATACGATGCCGCCTACATCGGCGACACTGGGGAAAAAGTGATTTATCTGACCTTCGACGCAGGCTACGAAAACGGCTGCACCGCTCAAATTCTGGATGTTTTGAAGGCGCATCAGGTGCCTGCGGCGTTTTTTCTGGTGGGCAACTACATGGAGCGCAACGCCGATTTGGTCCGGAGGATGGTGGACGAAGGTCACACTGTAGGCAACCACACCATGCACCATTACGACATGAGTAAAATTTCCGACAAGGCCACATTTACAAAGGAATTGTCAGATTTAGAGTCACTTTTCAAGGACATCACTGGAAAAGAATTGCCAAAATATTACCGTCCTCCGCAGGGGATATACAGCGAAACAAATCTGGAGATGGCCCGGGATCTGGGCTACCGGACGGTATTCTGGAGTCTGGCCTATGTGGACTGGAACAACGATGCCCAACCCACACCGGAGGAAGCCTTTTCCAAGCTGCTGCCCCGGATTCATAATGGTGCGGAGGTGCTGCTGCACTCCACCTCAACCACCAACGCCCAAATTCTGGACGAACTGCTCACTAAGTGGTCCGCCATGGGCTATACCTTCGCCCCAATCGCAAATCTGTTCCCTTAAATTATCGTTTATGGCATTGCTGACGCAATGCAAAATTCAAAATGCAAAAAGCAGAATAAATGGTGTCGGCGTTGCCGACAATATATCATCATTTCCGCAGGAAATACAATCATTTTGCATTCAGCATTCTGCATTCCGGCGGTACGCCGGTAAACAATAATTTATAGTTCTTTGACACGCTGAAGACCGTGGCAAAATGCCACGGTCTTTTGGTATTTACTCACCGATGTACATACTGGCCAGCATGTCGCCATCCACGTCGCAGTAGTTGATACAATAGTAGGTCAGACCCTCGATCTCAGCCTGCGCATCTGCCAGAGACTCCGTCAGAAACGCAACCAACTCGTCGCAGCTGGCCTGCATTTCCGCCATCACATCCTCAGGAACATCGTTCAGCTCGTTGAGGCAGATTGTAATCACAAAGCCAGAACCCATCGCCTCGATGGTAGAATTGCAAGTCATCCCCTCCTCGAGGATAAATTCCTCAAAGGTAGCAATCATATCCTCGCCGCTCTCGTCCACAAACTTGATAACGGACTCCAGCGCCTGAGGTGCCTGGGGCATGGGACGCTCCACAGGACCGCCTTCAACAGGTTCATCGTCGCCAGGCTCGTCGACACTGGGCTGATCCTCCACAGGCTCATCCGTCTCGGGGGCTTCCACCTCGGGAGTTTTCTCGCCGCCCTCATCGGCCGTGGTGGTCACAGTGGTGGTCTGCTCCTTGTTATCGTCCTTGGCAGGCTCCTTGCCGCCGCAGGCAGCCAGCGCCAGCACCATAACCAATGTCAGCAGCATGGCCAGTATCTTCTTCATGCTCATGTTTATTCCCTCCAATTATATTTGATGCGACTATATTATAGTGGCATCTGCACCCAAATGCAAGCTTTATTTACAGGGCACCTCTAAAACTTAATTTTGAGTGGGTGACCAGGAATGTTGCTTCAAATTTTGTGGTAAAAACCTTGAAATACTGGATGTATTTCAAGGTTTTAATAAGCAAAAGTTGGAGCAAAAGAACGGGCACTTCGCCAAAAGGGTGTTTTTATAGGTACCCTACAGCCTTGCCCACTTCTGGTCTTTGTCGCTGAGGCTTAGGGGGGTACCGTCAGAGAGGGCATAGCCCTCTGCACTGGCGCTACCTTGGTAAATTCCGCTCAGCTCCGGCCATTCGATGCCGATGGACGGGTCGTTCCACGCAAGGCCACCTTCATCGTTGGGATGGTAGAAATCTGTCACCTTATAGCAGAACTCCGCCGTATCGCTGAGCACCAGAAAGCCATGCGCGAAGCCCTCGGAGATATAAAATTGCTTCTTATTCTCTTCGGTCAGCTCCATGCCGTACCACTTGCCATAGGTTTCAGAGCCGGGACGCAAATCCACCGCCACGTCAAAGACACGACCCTTGATGACCCGCACCAGCTTTCCTTGGGGATAATTGATTTGATAGTGTAGCCCTCGGAGCACGCCCTTGACGGACATACTCTGATTGTCCTGCACGAATACCATATCCAGCCCGGCTTCCTTCATGTCATTCTGGTTGTAGGTCTCCATGAAATAGCCCCGGCTGTCGCCATGGACCTTCGGCTCAATGATATACAGTCCCTCGATGGGGCACTTGGTCACTTTAATCTGTCCCATAGTTTACAGCTCCTTCAGGTAACGACTCAGGGCATCCTGCCATGTAGGAAGAAGGGTAAAGCCGTTTTCAGTCAGTTTGGATTTATCCAACCGGCTGTTGAAAGGCCGGGCGGCCTTGCTCAGGCCGTACTCAGCGGTGGTCACCGGAATCACCTTCGTATCATAGCCTGCCTGACGGAAAATCTCGCAGGCAAAGTCATACCAGCTGATGTATCCGCCCTCGTTGGTGGCGTGGTAGTAGCCGTAACGATCCGTCTCCACCATGTCCACCAGCAGCCGGGAAAGATCCAACGTATAGGTGGGCGTGCCGATTTGGTCATTGACCACCCGGAGGGTATCGTACTTCTTGCCCACATTCAGCATAGTCTTGATAAAATTGTTGCCATTTAGACCGAAAACCCATGCGATTCGGACAATATAGAACTTTTCCAGCGTTTCAGACACCGCCAGCTCACCGGCCAGCTTGGTCTGACCGTAGACGTTCAGGGGCGCATAAGCCTTGCAATCCGGCTGCCAGGGAGTCTCACCCTGCCCGTCGAACACATAGTCCGTGGAAATATACATCATCTTGCAGTCCAAATCCTTGCACACCGATGCGATATTGGCAGTGCCCCCGGCGTTGATGGCCCGGACCTTCTCCTGCTTGTCCTCGTCCTCCGCCAAATCCACTGCCGTCCATGCGGCGCAGTGAATCACCGCATCGGGCTTGACCTGCTCCAACACCGCCTTCACAGCGGCGGCATCCGTGATATCCAGCGAAAAATACGCCGCTCCGTTATCCACTTCCGGGAGAATGTCGGAACCGATGCCCTCATGCCCCCGTTTGGCCAGCTCCTGCATCACATCGTGGCCCAGCTGACCGCCCACGCCTGTTACAAACACTCTCATAGCCGGTCTCCGTACATCTTTTCGTAGTAGTTCTGGTACTCACCGGAGAGAATGGTCTGCCACCACTCCCGATTTTCCAGATACCAGCGGATGGTCTTTTTGATGCCGTCGGCGAATTTGGTCTCCGGCAGCCAGCCCAGCTCGCTGTGAATCTTGGTGGGGTCGATGGCGTAGCGCATATCATGGCCTTTCCGGTCAGTAACGTAGGTAATCAGGCTTTCCGGCTTGCCCAACTCTTTGCAAATCAGCTTCACAATGTCGATATTGCGCATCTCGTTGTGACCGCCGATGTTATAGACCTCGCCCACCTTGCCCTTGTGCAGAATCAGGTCGATGGCCTTGCAATGGTCCTCCACATACAGCCAGTCCCGGACGTTGATGCCTTCGCCGTACACCGGCAGCGGCTTGTCCGCCAAGGCATTGGCAATCATCAGAGGAATCAGCTTTTCCGGGAAATGGTAGGGTCCGTAGTTGTTGGAGCAACGGGAGATGGTCACCGGCAGACCGTAGGTACGATGATAGGCCAGCACCAGCAAATCCGCTCCGGCCTTGGAGGAGGAGTAGGGGGAGCTGGTGTGGATGGGGGTCTCCTCGGTGAAGAACAGGTCCGGCCGGTCCAGCGGCAGGTCGCCGTAGACCTCATCGGTGGACACCTGATGGTAGCGGGTGATGCCGTACTTCCGGCAGGCATCCATCAGCACCTGCGTGCCCAAGATGTTGGTCCGCAGGAAAATCTCCGGGTCCTCAATGGAGCGGTCCACATGGGACTCTGCGGCAAAATTCACCACGATATCCGGCTTTTCCTCCTCAAAAAGGGCGTAAACCGCCACCCGGTCGCAGATATCCGCCTTGACGAAACGGAAATTGGGTCTGTCCATCACATCCTTCAGCGTGGACAGGTTGCCAGCGTAGGTCAGCTTGTCCAGACAAATGATTCGATACGCAGGGTACTTGTCCAGCATATGGAACACGAAGTTGCTTCCGATAAATCCGGCGCCGCCGGTCACAATGATTGTCATAATATGTACCTCTCTTAGTGGAGCTTATCGATGTATTTGCCGTCCAGCACCGCTTTCAGGTACTGACCGTATTGATTTTTCTTCATCACTTCGTAGACCGCCAGCACATCCTCCCGGCCAATCCAGCCGTTCAGATAGGCGATTTCCTCCAGACAGCCGATTTTCCGGTGCTGGTGGTCCTCCACGGTCTTGACGAAGTTGGTGGCCTCCACCAGACTTTCATGGGTGCCGGTGTCCAGCCATGTAAAGCCCTGACCCAACAGTTCCACATTCAGCGCCCCCTGTTCCAGATAAATCCGGTTCAGGTCGGTGATTTCCAGCTCTCCACGCTTGGAGGGTTTCAGATTTTTGGCGTACTCCACCACCCGGTTGTCGTAGAAGTACAGACCGGTGACGCAGTAGTTGCTCTTGGGCTGGGCAGGCTTTTCCTCAATGGACACCGCCCGTCCGTTCTCGTCAAATTCCACGATGCCGAACCGCTCCGGGTCATCCACATAATAGCCAAAAACCGTGGCTCCCTTGCCGGATTCAGCGTTCTGAACCGCCGCCTTCAGCCGCTTGTTCAGGCCGTGACCGGCGAAGATGTTGTCACCAAGGACCATCGCCACCGTATCGTTGCCGATAAACTCGGCACCGATGATGAAGGCCTGAGCCAGTCCGTCAGGACTGGGCTGCACCGCATAGGAAAGCCGGATGCCAAACCGGGAGCCGTCACCCAGCAGGGCCTCGAACCGGGGCAAATCCTGAGGGGTAGAGATGATTAGAATCTCCCGGATGCCGGCATTCATCAGCACCGACAGGGGATAGTAAATCATCGGCTTGTCGTAAATGGGAAGCAACTGCTTGGAGGTAACCATAGTCAGCGGATACAGCCGCGTGCCAGATCCTCCGGCTAAAATAATACCTTTCATATCTTCCTCCACATATCTTTATTTCTTTACAGCATCTCTTATCTTTCTCGCAGGCGCACCGGCAATGACGATTCCCGATTCCTCGAAAGATTTGGTTACCACCGCATTGGCACCAATCACAACATTGTCAGCGATATGGATATCTCCCAAAATAACTGCGCCGTAACCAATATCCACATTTTTTCCTAAAACCGGGCACTTTGTTTCGCCCGGATGGCTGTTTCCAATACAACAGCTACCATGAAAAATACACCCATCACCTACCCGGGCATTGGGATTGATGATGATATTGCCACGATGGTAGAAGGTCACACCCTCTCCCAATACACCATCGCCTATAACAAAGCCGCATTCTTTCGCATACTTGGAATACTGCATCAGATTCCACATTCTTCTGAATTTCATGAGCAGTGTCGTCTTTTGCTTGACTAAATATTCATATTTGCGCAGATGAAGCAAAAAACGATAGGTATAATAGCTTTCAGACCTGAAGATTTTCATATTCCAATAACGAATCCAGCTGGTCGTCCCCCACATATATTGCTTCATCAGTTTGATACGAATCTGCTTCAATTCTGACATATCTCTAACTCCTTCAGTCAAAAACTTCTTGGGCGGCCATCTGAATGGGGTTTTGCTCCGAGGTGATGGCCGGTTTTGTCAGATACAGCTGCCGCAGGTAGCCCAGTTTTTGGCGCAGGGGAATATCCAACTTTAATATCCTTCCTGTATGGGCTTTGACCCATTGGCGGATTTGCTTTTGGGCCGTTGGCATATTTTTGCTGTGAATCCAGTAGCGGGTAATGGTGTCCAGTGCATCCCGGAAGAAATCATCTTCTATTTGAGGCAATTTTTCAGCGATATTGCGATAGCGAGTGGTCAGATACTCCACTCGATCCAGCATGATTCGCTCCTGATGGGGCCCCATATCCTGCATGACGCTGGAGCGGCGGATTCGATAGTAGTACAGCGGCGCATCCGTCACCACGACCTTCCGGCAGTTCATCACCACCAGATAAGTAAAGAATTCATCGTCTACCTTGTGACCCTCTGCCATGCGCACCAAGCCAATCGTCTCCCGGCGGAAGATTTTATTCCAAAGCAGAGAGCAGGACCAGTCCCTGAGAAACCGGACCAGAAATTCCTCACGGCTGTGCACACCGGTATCGCCGCACGACACTGCAGCCGCACCGGCTTTCGTCAAATCATAAAATCCGCAGACCGCAATATCGGCACTGCTGTTTTCCGCTTCGGTCAGCAGGTGCCGAACATAGTCCGGATGGACCACATCATCCCCGTCCACGAAGCAAATATACTCGCCCGTTGCCGCATCCAAACCGGCATTTCGGGCACTGGCGGCACCGCCGTTGGGCTTGTGGATGACATGAACTCGGTCATCCGTCGCCGCATAGCGGTCGCAAATCTCTGGGGAACGGTCCTTCCCACCATCATCAATCAGGATAATTTCCAGATTCCGATGGGTCTGCTGAATCAGCGAAGCCACGCATTCATCGATATACTTTTCCACACCGTACACCGGTACGATGATGCTCACCTTACGTTCCATATCAACGGACCCTCCGCAATCCACGCTTGACGCAATTGGGCACCAACTTGGAGACAATCATTCGTACCCGCCCCTTGATATCGATGATACGCCAGAGCATTTTCCTCTGATTTTTCTTTCGGATGGCCAGCAGCTGCGCATCCTCAAAGGGGAATACCCAGCCACGTAGACGGGAATATTCCTTTGCATCCTCGCCCAGATGGAGGAGGAACGGTCCAGCACCGATGTTTTTTGGATATTTTTTATATGGTTCATGCCACACATCCAGCAGCGTCACATCACATGGCCGCATCAGCAGATACAGCTCCACATTCAGATGCTCTAAACTGGTTTTGTGCAGAATCGTCAGCTTCAGCTTTGGATTGTTGGAAAAACCAAGACTCATGGGAATCGAGCCGTCCAGACAAGCAATTTCCTCCGCATGGTTCCAGAGGTAGATTTGATCCCGGACGGTCAGGCGTTCCGGCGCCACCGGGGTGAAGCCATTGGCCTCCATCCACCGGACGATGGTATCCTCGCCAAACTCCGAGCCTTGCGCCTTACCAAAAGCGGTTCGGGCGAAGTAGACTTTTTTCAAATCTTCCAGTTTTTCCGGGACATAGCCCTCCTGCTCCATCCGGCGAATCATGGCATCAAAAATCGACCGGTATTCGTCGCTGAACCAGACGCAGGACTTGCAGGAAAATTCCGGCACGATTACGTTGCGGAACCGGGTGGGTCTGGTGATAGGAAGCAAGTCCTCCTGCCGGATACCCAGCAGCTGAAAAATCTCCAGAAAATTTCCCTTTGGCTCCTCCTCACCCAGATAGGCCAGCTTGACATTTTGGACCTTTCCCTGGGCAAAGCACCAGAGTCTGCCCATCAAATCAATCAAAAAATGGCCCCAATGGTTGAAAAACATCCCAAAATAGACCACATCGCAGTCCTGATATTCCTCGTTCTGCCATTCATAGCTACCGCCGTGGGTCGCCCACCCCCCATCGTAGGCGGACAACGGCTCAAAGTGGCCATCCTCATGACACACGCCGCCCAGTCCCCACATGGGGCCATCATCCACCAGCTTCTGGGGCAGAATCACCCCTCGTGGGATCGAGCGAATCTCCATGGGACGGGGCTCATGGAACATATTGTGACTGTTTTCAAAGGTCGTAATCATGGCCTGTCCTCTTTCAACGGCCGCCAAGTCTGCGACCGATTTGTTCCTTAATAAATAGTATCCGGTTTTCCCGGTACAGTTTTCTCCCTTTCTGGGAGTCCAGCGCCAAAATCAGCCGTTTTTTTTCTTTCAACGGCATTCCAGCGTTGTGCATAATCAGGTAGGCGTAGGAGTCAATCAGCTTCTGACGGTCCTCTGCCAGCCGTTCTTCCAAATCCGGCACGCCCATGATTTCATAGAGCTTACGCAGATTTTTCAGTGGCTCTTCCACGCTTTCATAGCCCACCCGGAACATCAGCGATCCGTCCTGATCGCGCATATAGTGATACAGCGGTCGGTTAATCAGGCAAATCTCTTGAATTCCGCTCCGCTGGATATAGTCAAGGATAAAACGGGTGTCCTCACCGATGCTGATGCTTTCGTCAAAGCGCACATCATGCTCCCGGACCAACGCCGTCACAAACACCTTGTTCCACAGCTGTTGCAGCAACCGCCCGTTGTACAGCCACTCGATTACCCTTTTCAGGATTTCCGTCTTGGTTCCCTCGAAGTTGCTCCAGCCAATGGTGTCCGTGCGACCATTCTGCTTTTCATCATGGTTTACATAACCACATACCGCAAAGGTGTTCCCTGCGGCCAGAGCCTCCCGGAAGGCGGAGACGTATGCCGAATCCACCCAGTCATCGCTGTCGGTGAACAGCAGATAGTCTCCTTTTGCCAGCGCCAAGCCCTGATTCCGGGTGTAGGAAACACCCCGGTTTCGGTCATTTCGACGGCAAATCACGTTGGGATAGCGTTCCGCCAGTCGCTGACATACCGCCCAGCTGTCATCCGGGGAGCAGTCCTCCACCAAAATGATTTGCAAATCCTCGCCGCCGCTGACCACCAGCGATTCCACACACCGCTCGATGGTATGGGCCGCCCGGTACACGGGCACAATCACACTAAAGGTTGCCATTTCGTCACCTCGTTCCGTGTACCTGCTCCAGCAGATACCCATACAGCGTCTGCGCGCCATCGGGAGTTTCCTTGAACAGGTCCATCTTGTAGGTCAGCTTGTGCAGCGTATTGTTTGCCGTGACCCGGGCATAAAGCTCCGGGGTATAGGGCTGATTCAGCACCTGATACATCTCAAAAATATCCGGGTTGTTGTCCGGAACCGCATCGATGACCTCGTGAATCGCCGGCACCAGCCGAAATCCGGTCCAGAGGATATAGTCAATCAGCACATAGTCGATGATGGTGTCGTAGTGCGCCCACCAGTAGGAGAAGGCGTCACACATATACCGGAACACGATGCTGTTTTTCGGTCCGGCCATGGAGAACCCACACCAGTTACCCCGGCAAGCCTCACGCTGTACCTTCTTCGGATCGGAGGCCATCCGCTGGCAGTGGAAATGACCGGAGAAGAATTCCTCCGGGATACCATCGGTGAAAAACACCGTGGCATCCAGCCAGTAGCCGCCGTACTTGCTCAGCAACGCAAAGCGCAGCACGTCGGACATGGTAGTCATGGTTATGATTTTTTTATCGAATTTTTCAATAATGTGGGCAGGCAGCTCCACATACTGGCGATAATTGTCCAGCGTGATGATGTGCAGCTCCGCCTTGTCCATGGGAAGCACCTGCTTCAGGCGCTCATGGCACATCCGAGCGATTTCCGGCATCTGCTCCACACCCTGCCACCAACAGCACCAAATCGGGATTTTCCCCTCCACCGCCATGGCGTCCTCGGGCATATTTCGGTATTTTTCAACCACCGGAGCCAGAATTTTATCCACTTTGCGTTCAATGGTGCGGATATAGCGGGGAGATTTACCCGGAGGGGTCAGCCCGTCCCGGAAGGTCGCCCACGCCACCTTCGGACCAAAGGCCCGCCATTGCTTCGGCATTGCCTTAACCTCCCGAACGATTCGCTCCCATAAATGATACGCCCGTTGAAAAAACCGGTTCATAAATAACAGCTCCTTATTTCGACAAAACACAGTCCAGTTTTTCAAAATGCTTCTGAGCTTCCTCTGACAGCATTCTCAAATCTCCATGGAAAGACATCGGACACTGACTGAGTGTATAAGCATCATCCTTTCGGATGTCGATAATCTGCCCAATAAAACCCAAATCCTCCAAGACGTGGAGCGTCTTGTCACTATAGATTACCGGCAGAACCGGTCGTCCGGCGGCAATCGCCAGAATCGCCGCATGGAATCGAGTGGCAATCACCAACTCTGACTCCGCAATGGCTTGCGTCAGTGCATCCGCATTCGTTCCATCATAGACCAAAATTTGGATATTAGAATCTCCCTCACGGTCCATGGCTTGCAGTATCTTCCGTATTCCATTTTCATCCCCTTCTTCTCTACAGAAGGAGGACAACACCAGAGAATAGCCCTCGGTCAGATATTGTCCAAGCATTTGAGCCATATTCTGAACATAGCGCTGGTCATGCTGGGCAAGTCCATGGCTCTCACCTCTTCCGGCGCAGTCAATGACAGAAACAAAAATCTGCTTTTTCTTAACAGAAACCTGAGGCATCGGATAAGAAAATAGGATATCCGGTGCCTTACGAACCGTATCCACTTCCCGAAATAGCTGATAGGAATAGTCATCCCGGAAGCAAATGTCCTGCATTTTTGCGTAGATTTGGGCAATTTTTTGCCGATATGCCTCAGTATGGTAGGGACCAAAGTTGGCACCCAGAACATAGAACGGACGATTCTCCGCCTCGTACTCCCACCATGTCAGCAGCTGCGCCCAATTGGGATATTCCATGAAGATGGACCCACCAATGTAGACCACCGCCTCACAGCGATATTCCAACCAGTTTCGGTAACCGGGACCCAGCGACGGACGAAGCCAACTCAGAAATTTAACCAACCGAGATTCCTTATCCACCACCTTTAAATTCGGCAAACAACGAAAAGTCTCCCGGTTGCTCTTGTTGGACCACATATAAAATTTCACATGGGGATACCGCTTTGTAATGGTATGTACAAATAGGTCATCTCCCAAATTCCGCCTGTCATAGGCATACAAAAATGCTTTTTTCATAGTCAAAACGCTCAGCCAAGGAGCTTCCTTTTCGTTTTCATCAGGAAGGAATACCCATTCCAGTACAGTCTCCTCTTATACAGACTGCGGTACAGCGCCTCACGTCTGGGCTGAGTGTCTGTAATCGATGGCACTGTATCTAAGGAACGGAAAAATTCGTTGTTTTGATTTATTTTTTCTACAATTCCACACTTTTTCAGGAACTGCTCATAGGCATCAAACCGGGCTCCAAACCCTGCGTTGAAAGGTTTGTAACTGGTATCCTGATACAGTTGGTACAGGGATTCGTAGTTTTTATAGGCTCCCGGCTCCACATGGGGAATGTTAAAAAACTCCGCCATTTCCCGGGTTCGGGCATCCTGATGCTCCAGCACCGTACACACCCCGGAAAGAATGGGCATGATACTGCCATGGATTCGGGAGCCGTAGGAAAAGCTAAAGCCTTCCTGACGAATATACTCCCGCCAGAGGTTCATGTCAGGAATCAGCTTAACCCTATCCTGTAATAGCAACCTAGTGACCGCCATGCCGTGAACACGAATCATGTCCTTCAGAATTTGTGCGTCGTCACCCTTCGGGTCAAACAGCTCCCGGAAGTAGATGCTTTGGTCAAAGAATTCCGCATTTTCATATTGCTTGAACAAATCCGGATAGTCCTTAATCCAGCCGTTTAAAATGGGTTTAAACTGTTCTTCCGGCACTTTTTCGTCGGAAATGGACAGATTCCGTCCTCGCTGGAACAGGGAAGGACAGCCTGTAACCACTGCGGAATCAAAGCCCAGCCTTGTAAAAAAATCCTTAGTGAAATGACCTCTCAGTGCAAATTCTCCGCCGGTTTTGTACACACTGGAGATAAATTTTGTAGCAGGCTCTCTCAGGGTGGTAACCAGTTCATCCAGCCGGTCAAAGCTGTCTGCCTGAATGCCGCAGGCAATGACGTAGACTGGAATCTTAATATCACGGAACCGCTCCGCCAAGCGCTCCAGCAGACTACCATAGGTGACGGCAAAAACATTCGCCATGGGAGCGATGATAAAGTCATAGTCACTGTTGATTTGTTCCTTCGTCATACAGGGAGAAAAGTACTCCAGATGATTCTCAGGGCAGGAAATGGCCGAAATAAGCCCCTGAAACCAAAGGCGATTTCCGTAATTTGGCGCACTGCCCCCCAATTCCTTATTGACTTTATTGACGATTGCCTCTCGATTGTAGGGGCTAAAAATATCGTATTCCCCATGGGGCTCCATCGGAATATGGATTAGTATTCGTTTCATAACAAGACCTCATCGCTTAATCATACCAAGAAACAGTTGCTTTTCGTATCGGTTCATAGACAAGAACCAGTTCAGCAGCCAGAAAACTACACTGAAAACTGCCACACCGGCAAGGAACACCGCAACGGAGTCTGCCGACAGCAACCGGTTGACTACAAACCAGCCCACTGCCAGCATAGCCACGGGAACAATGGCGATTCTTCCAATATTCTTCCAAAACCCTAAAATATCCAGCTTCATCGTGCGGTAGTAGTATATATTCATAATAATGCCGTTACCCAGAACAAAGGCCACTGCTGTACAAACCGCCGCACCGACGATTCCGAAGTAAGGCAGCACCAGATAAGTGGATACCACATTTATCACCGCAATAATCGCATAAACGATGGCACGGAAACGGTGCTTGTTTTGAGCCACCATGGAGGAATAAGCAATGCTTTGAATCAGCGGCACTGCCAGCGGTATCATGGTCAGCAGTGCCACATAATAAGCAGCACCATAACCCTCTCCTGCCCAGAAACCGATAAAGCGCTGACCGAAAACGATATAGCCGGAGAGAATAAATGATACAATATAAAACTGCAACCGGCCAATGCGAATCATCAGTTCGGATATTTCCTCACTAGATTGGGCATTTTGGGTAGCCATCATCATAACCCGGGGGGTAAACACCTGACTGATTGCCTGTGCCAGACTCTGCATAATGGAGGTGAACACGCCGCCCACATTATAAATCGCCACCGCAACGGATCCTAGCACTGCACCAATAAGAACCTTATCCGTAGACCAATACAACATATCCACAATGGTGGACAGAAGGATAAAGAAACAGTAACCGCCAATCTCCTTCAGCAGATTTATGGGCATATTCCGAAAATTGGGGGTAATATGAATTTTTCTTCCGCAGTAGAAGAAATAAAGAAATCCTGAAATAATTTGAACCGCCAATCCGATAAGTGCTATACCAACGGATCCTTTTCCTAAATACAGCGCTATCAGATTCAGTGCTGGTACCACCGCTGTTTCGCAGATGGCCACGGTCCTGGAGAATGCAAACCGCTCATAGGCAGAAATAATGGAGGAAAAGGTACTGACAGGTAGGGAAATTGCAACGTTCAGCGTCATGATAATGACCAGAATCTTCATGCGGCTGATTTCTCCGGAGGTCAAGCCCTTGGCAAAAATTTCGTCCGAAAAAGCAGACAGAACGCCACCAGCTGCACAAACTACCAGCGCCAAACAGCTATACAACGTGATAAACATGCCTACCAGCCGACGGACTCCTTCTGTATTTCCTTCCGCCCTGTACTTCGCTACATACCGGACAATTGCCGAACCCATGCCCAGATTTAGCAGGCTTAGATAAGAGGTCACCGAGCTAGATAGAGAATACAGGCCATATTCTGACTGGCCCAAAATACTCAGCATAATTGGCGTATAGAACAGAGGAATGATACTGCCCAGCGCCAGATTAAAATAAGAAAGCAGGACTCCTGCTTTTTGTTGATTGATTCTACCCATAATTATTGCAGTCCAATTCTAAACATATTTCTAAGCCGCACGGTCAATAACGGTGCGGCGGTGAATATTCCATACCATATACGATACTTTGTGTTCAGCGTCAATCGCCTAAAGGAAACCTTCGGTGTCCGTTTTTTCATCCTCAGAATAGCAGTCGACGCCGCTTTCTTTTCCTGCCCCTGCAGATTGCGCAAAACACTCTGCAAATGCCACATATAGTCCAGCATCAGATTCTGCTGTGTCAAGAATGCCAGCTGGTCATATTTTTGGAGATATTCCATCCGGCGGAAGCGGGCTTCCAGACCATCCAGCCGTCTGGGATTGTAGCCCACACCCATGATACTGCCGCCACGCTGAAGGTAGTTGTACATGGGCTTGTCCACAAGAGCAAGCTTCTCAATCCGATCAAAAATCTGGTAGGTCCAAAAATCATCCTCGTTATACTTTCCCTTTTCAAAGAGGATGCCATCGATGACCTCCCGGCGGTAGAGCTTGTTCCAGACCGTCTGAAATACACCATCTTCCATTACCAATCGGCGAAGGGCATCTATTTTGTCGATAAGTTCATCCTTTTCCGGCCCTCGGCTGCGTAGAATATTACCTGCCTCGTCCACCAGATGGATGGCGCATTCGGCAATCTGCGCATTCTGCGCCGCCATGGCATCATACAAAGTCTGCAAAAACTCCGGTTCAAGCCAGTCATCGCTGTCGATGAAGCTGACCAGACTTCCGGTGGCAATCGCTAAACCAGCGTTTCGCGCATCGGACAGTCCGCCGTTTTCCTTATGTATCACTTTGATGCGGCTGTCTTTTGTAGCCCACGCCTCACACATGGCCGGACAGTTATCCGGCGAGCCATCGTCCACCAGAATGATTTCCAACTCCCGGTAGGTTTGGTCCACGATGGACCGCACGCATTTATCCAGATAAGCCTCGACCTTATAAATCGGCACGATAACGCTGATTTGTTCCATCGGCACACTTCCTTAATCTACATCATACTTCCTATCAATGCCGGTGATTTTTGCGTAAAGCACATGCACCAGCGTATAGCTTGCGGGCCAGATTGCCACCCACAGGGCCATGATTTTCGTCTTGATGCCACAAGATTTTCCTTTTAGAATCCTCCACAGTCTGCTTCGCAACTCCTTGCGGCAGCAACGGCGGTGGGGCTTAATCAGGTCCTTCTGCTCTCCCAGACGCATGGTTGCGCCGCTGATTAACTGATAGACCAAATGTCCCTCTACGATTGCGTTCCACTGAGGAACCTCTGCCGTTTCACGCATGAGGATATGACGGACTGTCAATGGGTCTTTCAGTTTGTACTCATTCACCCGGGAAGTCGCCGCAGATCCTCGACGCAAGACATAGTGATAGGGACAAACATCCTCAAACACCGCTTTTTCCGCCTGACGAAACAGATAGAAGTTCATCAACAAATCTTCATTGATGCGGATGCTTCGGTCAATCCACTGGTCCAGGCCCTTGAATAATTCTCTCCGATAGAGTTTGTTCCATAGTCCCGGTTCCACGAACCGTCCATCCAGTAAATCCGAACAGCCCTGCTTCCCTGATTGTACCACCAGCTTGCCCGTATTGTAGTAATAATCGATTTTTCCGTTGGGGAACACCATTTTATAGCCGCAGTGGGAGATGACCGCATCGTGGTCAAGGGCGTTTTTCATGAGCCAGGCATACATATCCGGCTCGATATAATCGTCCCCATCGCAGAAACCAATCCATTCTCCCGTAGCCTCCGCCACACCCCGAAGGCGAGCCGAGGTAACGCCGCCGTTTTCCTTGTGGATGGGCCGAATACGGCTGTCCCGAGCGGCATAGGTATCGATGATGTCGCCCGTTCCATCCTTGGAGCCGTCGTTGACTACGATGATTTCCAAATTGGAATAGGTCTGCGCCAACACGCTGTCCAGCGTCTTGGCGATGTAAGCTTCAATATTGTAGGCCGGAATGACCACCGAAATCAACGCATCCATCAGTCGATATACCCGATTTTCCCTTCCAGCGCAGCCTTTTGCTCCATGCGCTTGTCCATGGATACCCCCTGACGGAGGGTATAATCTTCCCCATAGCAGGGGGCCATCTCCATTCTGGCCCGCTCCTTCGTCAGATATTCGTCCAGCGAACACAGTACCCGGGCCGGAGAACCAGCCACTACCGTGTTATCCGGCACATCGTGGGTGACGGTGCTGTTGGCACCGATGATGACATTGCTGCCGATGGTCACACCGGGCAGCACTACTGTTTCCGCACCGATAAAAACATTGTCGCCAATGGTCACACGTCCGATTTTGGTGTAATTCAAAAAAGTCTTTGTGCTGGCATCGTGGCACAAAATATGGACTCTGGGTGCCATGGTCACATTGTCGCCAATTTCAATCAGCCAGCAGTGGGACGGATCCAAAATTACGCCGTTCAGACGACCGAAATTCTTGCCCACCTTCATTCCCATGGATATCAGTTTTTCTGTCGTATATTCGCCCCTCAGACGATAGAGCATTTCTTTAATCCAAGACATTTTGATACTCCTTATAATGCCAGCAACATCTCCTCCACGGCCTTGACCGTGTTGGCAGTGCTGAAGGTTTTGCCTCGCAGCGCAGCCTGCTTTTTGTAATGCGCCAGCAGCGCCGGGTCATCCAGCAGCTTCTTGATGCCCTGATAGAGGGCTTCTTCGTTATTCTCCGTGACGATGCCATACTCATTGTTCTCTCCCAGCATCTCCTTCATCCCGGAGACCTCCACCGTGCACACCGGTGTTCCAACAATCAGAGCCTCCGTGGCAGCGGTAGAAAAGCCTTCGGAAAGACTGGAACAAACGAACAAATCACATTTCGACACATATTTATACGGATTGGTCTGATAGCCCAGAAACATCACGCTGCTTTCCAATCCATTTTCCCGGACATAGCTTTCCAATCCAGAACGCTCCGCACCATCACCCAACAAATAGGTATGGACCGGATACCCCTGATCCTTCAACCGTTTATGGATGCGCAAAATGGCATCAAATCTCTTGTTCGGCATCAGCTTGCCGACACCGCACAGCCGAATCTCTCCATCAGAAAAAATCCCATCCTGTACTAGTTCCTCCTTCTTCTGGAGAATCTGGTCTGTCTCGTTGGTATTGTATAACACATTCACAGGAGATATCATCGGATAAAGCTTTAAAAAGTCCTGTTTAACATACTCCGACACGCACACCGTTTGATGGAATTTCTGATAACAACATTCCGACTCCTTAAAACTGCGAAACGCCTGTGCTGCCACAGCTTTGGTATGCTGCTCCACATGAATCCAAGACACCAGTCGAGTCTCAGGATTCGGGCAGCCACTGATAATACGTGCCGCAGGCCCTTCCAAATAAGACACCTCGATGTCATACTTATCCTTAATAAAACGGTGATGGAGTTGACGGGGAGTCAGTAACTTCAGAAGGTGGGTATGTCCACGAATCATTCGCTTGTAGCAGGAGATATAGCGGATGTGCGGCTTCAAAAATTGCTCGTTCACACCGCCACCAATCAGCGTCATCACCGTGATATCGAATTGCTTCGAATCCATATTGTTTACAAGATTTACCAGAACCTTTTCCGCTCCGCCAGGCCCCAAATCATGGATGAAGAACAGTATTTTTTTCAACTCAGACTCCTCCTCGGAATAGAGACTCCAGGTACTTTTCAAAGGTAGTGCTGTAGTAGTGAATATCAAAGCTTTCATGAATGGACTGGGAATAAATGTAGAACAGCAAATAACCGGCCGCCGCCATCATTGAAATCATGCGTTTACTAGCACGGTTGAAATGAGTAAACAACCACGGGATAGACACCGCTTGAAAGGGAATAAAATAGTTTGCCAGTCTCGCAAAATAGTTTGCTGTTCCAAACAGCGCCACAAACATAATTTCCGCATTCAGCATGGTCAAATTCACAATCAAATACTGGTCTTTGTCCTTCTTCAACGCAATTTGATCCGCCGCCATCAAAGACAGAAACACCGGTACCGCCGTCACCAGCAATCGAATTGGATTCACACCCTCACCGGTAAAGGAGGATGCATCATAGCCCTCGCCCAGCATATCCGTAACGTTCAGCAACGATCCCACCAGAAACTGCATACTGATGCCCACGATTCCAAATACAGCCAACATAATTACTGTATACTTGCTCCAAGGGCGGAAGAACAGGAACGGAACGATTAGATACATCAACGCATAGGGATGAAACAGGCATCCAATGATTACAAACAGCACAAAGCTGATATGCTTTTTCTGGATGGCACGATCTGTGGCAATCAGGCAAAAGGCCATCGCCGTACATTGCTTAATCGCCGCCAAGGCAAACGTATACCCCGCAAAGGTTATGAACAGCAAAATGGACAGAAATACATTACAACTGTACTTCCGAAAGAACCACAGATTGACACCTATGGTAAAGATAGAGAAAAGCATCAAAAAGGACTGAGTGGAGACATTCATCCGCACCATCGCTCTCATCGTGAAGACAAATCCGGGGTTTTCTCCAATCTTAGTCCAATTGATTCCGCTGGTCAAATTTGTTTCTTTCGGAATCGAGTTATAGATATATTTATAAGTACCGGTATCATTATAGCCCGTTCGCAGACCGGCGAACAGAATTAGCGCGATAGATAAAATAGTATAGAAAATCCGGTCCTTATCGATGTATCGGCTGTTGATTGGATCATACACCGAATATCGATGGGACAAAGCCGCAAAAATCAAGCTAAATATGGTAATAGGGATAAGCTTGAGCATGGAATCATCCTCTTGTTTTGAAGTAGACCAGAGCAGCCATAGCCGCACCGAAGGGGATAGCCAGAAGCGTCAAAGCCTTAGCCGGAGATTCTTTCAGGAATTTTCCGTTTCTTCCGATGATGCTGCTGGAAACATAATGGATGCAATGACGGAATCGAAATTTGAACCCCGTATTGGGAAAAGACAGATACAGCTTTCGGGTCTCAGCGAAGCTTCTGGGACTGTTGCGATACTGACGGTACATGGAATTGCTCATACCGCCGGGTTGATAGTCCACGAATCTCAGATTTTCATTCAGCACCAGAAAATCGTATTCCATACTGATTTGAAGGTGCATATAGTGGGGATTGAAATTTTTCTCTCCGGGGAAAGTCTTCATCGGCGCAAACTTTTTATATAGCTCTGTCCGCACCATATTGGTCCGGTCGCCGTTGTTGATTTTGTATTTCCCCACCAGCAAATCAATCAGATTCACCGTAGGCTGGTCAGGCAATGGATCGCCGATGACCTTGCCATCCAAGTCAAAATCCAGTCCCACGATTCCTGCCACCCGGTCGGAGCCATGGGTCTCCCAGCAGGCCAACATTTTTTCCACTGCATCATCCGGCATGAAATCATCGGAATCGATGCAGACGCAAAGCTCCGTATCGATATGGGCGATGGCTTCGTTGTAAGCGGTATGCAGGCCGCCGTTTTCCTTATAATAGTATATAATTTGAAAATCCAACGACTCCGCCATCCATTCGGCCACCAAATCACGGGTATTATCCGTGGAACCGTCATCAATAATCATCCAAATAAAATTCTTGTTTGTTTGCCGCTTCATGCTTTCAAAGCACCGGGGCAGCAAATCCGCCCGGTTATACGCCGGAGTAAACACAGTAAGACGAACCAACGTCAGACCCCCTTGCCGCTACGCTGCAGCTTTTCATGCCGCAACCGCAAAAGCCACATTGTTATGGACAGACCAAACAGTCGGTCACATTTATATAGCAATCGAACCTTCGAATTATTAGAACAGGCTAGAAGATATTTCATCACCTTCACATCCGCCATCAAGCATTTGCGTTCGGCCTTTGGAAGATTCGCAACGCCATACACCAGAGTACCATACTGATACGCCGTGTAAGCCTCCAGCAGTTTTGCCTTATTCGCGTCTCCATCCTTAAGCAGCTGAATACAGGTTTGGACATTTCCGCACAGCATCTGAATTTTCTTCAGAGATGGGCTGTTGGAAATGGAAGATGCATGTTGGCGATAAACAAAAACACAGATATTGGCAAACGCAAAGGTTTCTGCTGCCAATGCCAGACGTAGGGTCCAATCGATATCCTCAGAGGTGATGCCCTCCCGGAAGTACAACCCATTGGATACCAGCAGAATCCGAGAGATTGCCTTATTGCAAGCCCCGTTAATCCAACGGTCACCGGAAACAATTTCTGCCAGGCCCTCTACCTTCTGAGAAGAAGGCAGATTTTCATCGAAATAGGTCGGCTGAGGCTTTCCGTCATAGGACTTTCGGTAGTTGAAAGACAACACATCCACCGGAGTCCGCTCCAGCTGACAGGCAATGGCAGACAAAACCTCATCGTTCTCCCACCAGTCGTCACTGTCCAGAAACAGTACATATTCTCCTGCTGCGTTTTGGATTCCGGTATTACGGGCCGCAGAAAGTCCGCCGTTTTTCTGATGGATTACACGAACGCGGCTGTCTGTTTCCGCCCAGCGGTCACACATGGCGCCGCAGTTATCCGGCGAGCCGTCATCCACCAGAATCACTTCCATATCGCTGTAAGTCTGATTCAGAACACTCTGCACGCACTGATCAAGATATTCTTCCACTTTATATACAGGAATCACAACACTGAATCTGCACATATCTCTGAATCCTCGCTTTCGTAACGTTTACAACAGATGTCTGACCGTTTCAGCGACCACCTGTTTTTTATCGAACACCGTTTCCATGTGTTTTCTTCCGGACAAGCCCATCGCCTGACGCTGTTCATGACTCATGGACAGGAACCGCTTCATTGCAGTATACAGGCTGTCTGTATCCTTCGGCCGGCACAGCAAACCACTTTCCCCCTCGATTACCGCTTCCCTGCAACCGGGGATATCACTGGTAATCAGAGGGCGACCCATGGCTGCGCATTCCAGATTGGTATTGGCCATGCCCTCATGGTAGGACGGCAGTACAAAGCAGTGAGCGTTGGCAATGAACGGACGCACATCGGTCTGATATCCATGGTAATGGAGCCACCCCTGGGCCTCGCACCTGCGAATCACCTGTGCATAGTCCTCCTCATATCCGCCCAACACATCCAAACAGCAGTTTGCGCCTTCGGCATGAAGCCGCTCCATGGCGGAGAATAGCTCATTGACGCCCTTCTCCTGCATCACACGGCCCATAAAAAGGAATCGAGTGGGTGTTTCTTCGGGATAAGGCGCAACCACATACCGGTCGGTATTGACACCGGCGCCATTCAAAAGGACTGTTTTATCTTTTGAAACGATACCTTCATCAATAAAAAGCTGCTGATTGGCAGCATTTTCAAAGAATACCACCTTTGCCTTTTTCAGTGCGGTCTTGTACAAACATTTTACAAACGCTCTGAGTAGTCCTTTTTTCTGAAATGCCGTGCCCAGACCAGTGATATTCACCGCATAGGGAATCTTCTTCATCCTGCAGGCAAAACTGCCATAAATATTAGGTTTAATGGTGTAAGTAATCACCAAATCCGGCTTTTTTTCCCGAAGCATACGGCGATAGTTCAGCAAAAGCTTTATGTCCTTCACCGGATTGAGGCCCCGGCGGTCAACAGGCGTATCGATAAACAGACAGCCTGCATCCTGCAGTGGATTGACCAACTCACCATAGGGCAGAGAAATCATCACCTGATGTTCCTGTAACAGCCGCTCAATCAGTTCCCTGCGAAACTGGTACAAACCAACATCATAGTTAGCAGCAATCAAAACATTCATTTTATCTTCCTCCCGGGGACACCCACATAGATGCCCGGTTCTTGTATATTGCGAACGACCACGGCACCGGCTCCAATCATACAATCATCGCAGATGGACAGGCCGTTGCTAACCACAGCGCCGATGCCAATCCATACATTTTTACCCACTGTCACCATACCAGCCAGTCTGGCCCCCACGGAGATATGGGTATAACTTCCAATCCTGTTGTCATGGTCCACGCTGGCACCGGTATTGACGATGCAATGCTTACCAATGTGGGCGCAGGGATTGACTACCGCTCCAGCCATAATTACGGTACCTTCTCCAATTTGGGTGTCCATATCGGAGATGACGGCAGAAGGATGGATGGCGGTGTACCAGCGGACCCCCTCCAGCATTTTGGAAATCTTCCTTCGGGCAGCTGCACTGCCAATGCCAATCACAAAGCTGGCCTCTGGGTGGTTTACATAATCTTTGACACCACCCAGAACCGGGATTCCGCACACCATCTCACCGGGTAAATGGGTGTCATCCAAAAAGCCCAGCAATCCATCGCCGCTGCAGCGCACGATATCTGCAACCACCTTTCCGTGGCCACCGGCTCCGATGACGATGACTTTGCTGCTCATTTCACACCTCTTGCTTCTGGGGCGAACCCTTGAATTCCTCCATGGTTGCGCTGGTATCGGAGGAGATACCCTCCCGGCGCAGGACGTTTTTGACTGTTAAGAAAAGGGTCTTCACGTCCACCGAAAAGCGTAAGTTCTGCACATACCACACATCCAGCCGAAACTTGTCCTCCCAGCTGAGGGCGTTGCGTCCATTAGCCTGGGCCCAGCCGGTGAGGCCGGGGCGGACATCGTGGCGGTGGCGCTGCTCCTCATTATATAAAGGAAGGTACTTCACCAGCAGCGGTCGGGGGCCGACGATGGACATATGGCCCACCAGAATGTTAATCAGCTCCGGCAGCTCGTCCAGCGAGGTAGCGCGCAGGAATTTGCCGTATTTGGTCAGCCGCTGTTCGTCCGACAGCAGATTGCCGTCCTTGTCCTTTTCGCAGGTCATGGTACGGAACTTGATCAGCTTGAAAATCTTTTCATTCCGACCGGGACGCTGCTGGGTGAAGAAGGGGTTTCCCTTCATGATGATGGCTCCCAGAAGCGTCAGAATCAGCAGCACCGGCGACAGCACGAACAGGGCTGTCAGCGACAGCAGAAAATCCAGCAGCCGCTTTATGTATTTTTCGTAGAAACCGGCTTTTCTTTCCATAGCAACCTCTTAAAACAGGGTGCGAATGGCGGCGCACACCCGGTCCACGTCCGCATCGGTCATTTTCGTATCACTGGGCAGGCACACGCCCCGGTTGAACAGGTCTTCGGACACCGATTCGCCACCGACAGCGACATACTTCGCCTTGGCATACACCGGCTGGCTGTGCATGGGCTTCCACAGGGGACGGCCCTCGATATCATCGGCACGGAGGGTCTCCAGCACCTGCGCCGGCGTCACACCGCAATCCGAATCCAACAAGGCCACGGTCAGCCAACAGTTGGACTGGCAGTCCGCCAGCACCGGCTGGAGGGTCAGGGGTAAGCCTGCCAGATTTTCCTCATAGCGCTGATAGATGGCCCGTTTCTTTTCCACACGCAGTGGCAGGATCTTTGCCTGTCCCCGGCCGATACCGGCGCAGATGTTGCTCATACGATAGTTGAAGCCAATTTCCTCATGCTGATACCAGGGGAACGGCTCCCGGGCCTGGGTAGCCAGCTTCAGGGCATGGGCCGCGTCAGCCTTGTCCTGACAGACCAGCATACCGCCGCCGGAGGTGGTAATGATTTTATTGCCATTGAAGGACAGGACACCAAACCGACCAAAGGTGCCGCATTTGCGACCCTTGTAGGTACTGCCCAGTGCCTCGGCGGCATCCTCGATCAGGGTAACCCCCTCACGGTCACAGATGGTGCAGATTTCATCCATTTTGGCAGGCGTACCGTACAGGTGCACCACCACCACAGCCTTGGGCTTGCCGTAGAGGGCAAAGGCTCGTTCCAGTGCCGCCGGGTCCATGTTCCAAGTATCCCGTTCACTGTCGATGAACACTGGCTCCGCTCCCAGATAGGTGACCGGGTTGGCCGAAGCGCAGAAGGTCAGGTCCTGACAGAAGACCAAATCTCCGGCCTTGACCCCGGCGAGGATCAGGCTCATATGCAGAGCGGCGGTACCGGCGGACAGGGCAACCGTGTGGCCCTGCTGGAGGAACTGCGCCAATGCGGCCTCCAGACCATTGACGTTCTCGCCCAGAGGGGCAATCCAATTCTTATTAAAGGCATCGTGAACAAATTCCAGCTCATAGCCCTCGTCGGACATATGAGGATTCGCCAGAGGTAAGTGTCGTTTCATTTTCCGTCATCTCCAGTAAGCATAGTTGTGCTTATAACAATTCACCTTATTGTACCACAAATCCCGTCAGGATGCAACAGAATATATTCTTAAATTCCCCTGAATTGTATAATAATTATAATAATGGTAGTAAGAAATCGTTTCGTGGTGTAAGTTCGTACCGCCCCTTGGCCCCCTCAGAGAGAGCGGTCAGTCTGGCAAAAAAGCACTTTCTGCGGTAAATTATCGTTTAGCGGCTTAAGCGCCGCACTCCAGTCAAGGTATGTCATTGCGAGGCCCGAAGGGCCGTGGCAATCCGTACTCCTCGCAATCCGTAGAGAAAACGGATTCCCACGGTCGCATTTGTTAT
>JAZQIN010000200.1:0-4196 GCA_045541155.1 Faecousia sp. | reverse complement strand
GTAAATGATCGTTTAGCGTACTAAGCGGCGAAGCCGCCTTGGCCCCCTCTGACGAGGGGGCTGGCAAAAATCTCTGATTTTTGACTGGGGGAGAGAAAAAAGGCAACGTTTTCTCACCCGCCGAGCCGCCGTTCGGCGGCCCACCTCCCTCGTCAGAGGGAGGCTTTGGGTGCGGCGTTTCGTGCGCTAAACGATAATTTATCGTAGTCAATTCCAAATAACGAAAGATGCGTGACGCCGAAGCGCCACGCATAAGCCGTTAATCCACGATTTCGACCGTGACCTTTTCGCCGGTGCGCTGGGCAACGGTTTTTACAATGGTGCGGATCTCCTTGGCGATCCGTCCCTGACGGCCGATGACCTTGCCCATGTCGCCTTCCGCAACACGAAGCTCAAGGATCTTGCCGTCCTCGTCATCGATTTCGGTGACGGTGACAGCATCGGGGTTATCGACCAAATTTTTTGCCATATACAGCAAAAGCTCTTTCATTTCGATAACTCCTTTAAGGGTCTTACAGCACGCCAGCCTTCTTCAGCAGACCACGAACGGTATCAGTGGGCTGAGCGCCGTTCTTGATCCAGGTCTGAGCCTTCTCCACATCAACAGTGATAGCGGCGGGCTCGGTCAGGGGATTGTAAGTGCCAATCTCCTCGATGCAACGGCCGTCACGGGGAGAACGGGAGTCAGCAACAACAATACGGTAGAAAGGAGCCTTCTTCGCACCCATTCTTCTCAGTCTGATCTTAACCATGAGAGTTCACCTCCATAAATTCTTTTCTATATCGCAAAGCTATATTTGCTTTCAGCGAACCTAATTACATTCCGGGGAAGCCGCCCATGCCGCCAAAGCCGCCGAGGCCCTTCATCCGTTTCATTTTCTTGCCTGCGCCGGGGCCGGAGAACTGGCGGACCAGCTTCTGCATCTGCTCAAAGGACTTAAGCAGCTTGTTTACGTCCTCCACCTTCATGCCACAGCCGGCAGCAATACGCTTTTTTCGGCTGGCTCCAATAATGGCAGGATTCTCCCGCTCCTTCGGCGTCATGGACAGAATGATGGCCTCGGTGCGTACCATGGCCTTCTCATCCACCTTCACACCCTTCAGATTGGCACCACCAGGCATCTGAGCCAAAATCTGCTCCATAGAACCCATAGATTTCAGCTGAACCAGCTGATCGTAGTAATCCTGCAGGGTAAACCGATTACTGCGGAGCTTTTCCTCCATCTCGGCGGCCTTCTTGGCATCGAACGCCTTTTCCGCCTTCTCAATTAAACTCAGTACATCGCCCATGCCGAGAATCCGACTGGCCATCCGATCCGGATGGAACGGCTCGATATCCTCCAACTTTTCGCCCATACCGGCGAACTTAATAGGCTTTCCGGTAATGGCACGGACGGACAGCGCCGCACCGCCTCTGGCATCACCGTCCAGCTTGGACAGCATGACGGAATCAATGTCCAGCCACTCATTGAAGCTCTGGGCAGCGTTGACCGCATCCTGACCGGTCATGGCATCCACTACCAGCATGATTTCATTGGGCTTGACGGTCTGCTTGATGTTCTTCAATTCATCCATCAGCGCCTCGTCAATGTGCAGCCGACCGGCGGTATCCAGAAACACCATATCGTGCCCGTGCTGACGGGCGTAAAGAATGGCCTCCTTTGCGGTCTGGACCGGATTCTGCGTTCCCCGATCAAACACCGGAATCCCCAACTTCTCGCCACAGACCTTCAACTGGGTGATAGCGGCAGGCCGGTAGATATCGCAGGCAACCAGCAGGGGATTCTTGCCCTGCCGCTTCATCAAACCAGCCAGCTTGGAGCCGTTGGTCGTTTTACCAGCGCCCTGAAGGCCCACCAGCATCACGACTGTAGGACCATTGGGATTGATTGTGATGTGCTTGGTATCGGAACCCATGAGCTTGGTCAGTTCCTCGTCCACAATCTTAACAATCATCTGCGCCGGTGTCAGCGACTCCAGCACATCGGTGCCAACGCACCGCTCGGTAACAGACTTGGTGAAGTCCTTTACCACTTTATAGCTTACATCCGCTTCCAGCAGTGCCATGCGAATCTCACGCATAGCCTCCTTCACATCGGACTCCTTCAGGCGTCCTTTGCCACGGAGCTTCTTGAAGGCAGCGGAGATTTTTTCAGTTAAACCTTCAAATGCCATAATTTACTCCTCAAATACCTTGGTGGCATCAATAATATCCTGCGCCCGATTCCTGACCGACGGGTCATCGCTGGTCTGGAGGGCCTGGGCCGCATCTAAAATCGTCCGTACCGCCCGGCGAATTTGCATACTTCTTCGGACGCAACCTGTTTTCTCCTCCATATTTCGGAGAATCGCCTCCGCACGGCTCAGATTATCGTACACACCCTGACGGCTGACCTTCAACTCCTGTGCGATTTCCGCAAGAGATAGGTCCTGATCATGATACAGCTCGAAGCACATCCGCTGGCGTTCTGTGAGAAGCTCGCCGTAGTAATCGTAAAGCAGGGTCATCTCCAAAGTGTCCATATGTGCCTCCCTGTCAAGGTCTCTGCCTTGACACCTGAGACATCATACACCATTTACCCGAGTTTGTCAAGTATTTTTACTTGTCAGTGAATATGATTTTTTGTCCGACTTGGTAACAGAATATGTAAACATTTTTAGAACGCCCAGCAAATAACTCAAATTGCACTTGATTCACAGGCGTAAATGAGGTATAATGATATATTATTTCTGGCGGTATGCGTTCCGTCTGGAGGAAAGAGAAATGATCATCAAGGATTGGAAAAAAGAAGTGCTTACCATTCCGAATCTGCTAAGTCTGTTTCGGTTGGTTTTGATTCCGGTGTATGTGGTAATCTACCTGAATGCCACGCAGCCGGCCCATTACTACATCGCTGGTGCCATTCTGGCCGTCTCATCCCTGACCGATATGATTGACGGCAAAATCGCACGGCATTTCAACATGATTTCCACTCTAGGGCAGCTGCTCGACCCCATTGCCGACAAAGCGACCCAGTTCACACTGACCCTGTGTCTGGCCATCAAGCACCCGGTGCTGTGGATTATCGCTTCCCTGTTCGTGCTGAAGGAGAGCTTCCAGCTCATTGCCATGTGCGTCTTTTATCGCAAGGGCAAAATGCTTTCTGGCGCCCTCATGTCCGGCAAAATCTGCACCACTGTGCTGTTCCTCAGCCTGATTATTATGGTTCTGATGCCCAACATTCGGGAATCCTCGGTTTTGGTGATTACCATCATCGATGGTATTTTCCTGCTGATTGCGTTTGCGGATTACGTCCGGACCTATGCCAAGCAGACTTCTATGATTAAAGACATTCCAAATAAGGACACTATTTCCTAAAAAATGACGGCCTCGATTTTGAATCGAGGCCGGTTTCCTTTCTCTTCCTGCAGCGTGGTCTGTCACGGACATTGCCGTCGGCTTATCCGGAAATATTTCCCCGGCATCAGCAAGCCCCACCACGCTCACCGTGTATGCAAATGATATCATATCCCTATGGAAAATCTTATCGATTTTGTAAATAATCCCTAAACTTTCTTCCTCTCAATCCACCTCAATTAAAAGCACGTCATTGAAAAACCGAGAAGGCTAAGGGGGATTGCTACATCGCATCGCACCTCAAATGACAAGTTTTACAATACTAAGACAAAGAGGACACGCTGGTGCGTATCCTCTTGCAGACTGTCAAGTATTATGTTGCGATAAATTATTGGGCACCTCTAAAAACTCAATTTCGAGTGGGTGCCCAGGAATTTTGCTTCAAATTATGTGGTAAAAACCGCAGGAATACTGGATGTATTTCAAGGTTTTTATAAGCATAAGTTGGAGCAAAAGAACGGGTACTTCGCCGAAAGGGAGTTTTTAGAGGTGCCCTATTGTTTAGCGCACTAAGCACAACATTACAAACAACGTATGTCATTGCGAGGCCCGAAGGGCCTTGGCAATCCGTATTCCTTATGATGCATAGAGAAAACGGATTCTTCGACTCGCTCCGCTCGCTCAGAATGACAGGGTATTTTGTTTTGCGGTACTCGTGTAAACGATAGGGCACCTCTAAAAACTCAATTTCGAGTGGGTGCCCAGGAATTTTGCTTCAAATTATGTGGTAAAAACCGCAGGAATACTGGATGTATTTCAAGGTTTTTATAAGCATAAGTTGGAGCAAAAGAACGGGCAC
>JAZQIN010000199.1:0-5474 GCA_045541155.1 Faecousia sp. | reverse complement strand
CCCAGGTTCTCTTGGAGCAGTTTTCCTTTTTGACTTCTGCCATTTTTGGGGCCCGTCCTTACTTGGTCTCGTTGTGAGTGGTGTGCTTCTTGCAGAATCTGCAATACTTCTTCATTTCGAGACGGTCGGGGTCATTCTTCTTGTTCTTCATGGAGTTGTAGTTTCTCTGCTTGCACTCGGAGCATCTCAAAGTGACTTTAACGCGCATAACGGCACCTCCTTAAAAATTGCCTCCCTGTATCACCCCGGCTAGAAAAAATTTAGGACAGCGGCCAACTACTATGCCGCTCCGGGGTTGAAAAATAGGCATAACAATAAAGCCCTTTTTTCACAGGTAGAGCCATTCTATCACAGGTTTTGCATTTCGTCAACAATTTTTTTCTTTATTTTTTGGTTATTTTGTGGTATGATCTGCATAAACAGAAAGAACCGAAAGGGGAACATTATGAAAAAAATTATGGGAATTGATTATGGCGATGCCAGAACCGGCGTGGCGCTGTCCGATCTTTTGTGCAGCATCGTTGGCTCCACCACCGTTGTGCCCAGCCGCAACAGGGAAAAAGCGATTGCAGATATTGTACGCATTGCAAAGGATAATCAGGTGGGCACCATCGTCGTGGGTCTGCCCAGAAATATGGACGGGTCAGAAGGGCCCAGGGCGCAGCTCTGCCGGGAATTTGCGGATATGCTCGGACAGGCAGCTGGACTTCCGGTTGTGATGTGGGATGAGCGGAGAACAACTGTGGAGGCCCACAACATTCTTTCCCAGCATAACTACCACGGCAAGAAACGAAAAGATACGGTAGATGCGGTAGCAGCTTCGCTCATTCTGGAAGGATATCTCAATTCCAAACGTTAAAACTGAGCGCCGTGAATCCGGTGCTCAGTTTTTATCCTTATAGCGCAGCTCCCGAAAGCCTGTGAAAAGGAGAAGACCTCCAAACAGCTTTTTCAAAATATGGGTGTCCAGGCTGAAACTGATCCAGGAACCCAGCAGCGCTGCGATGCATCCTGCTGCGATGGCCGGGAAAATCTTACGAAACTCCAGAGTGCCCTGCCGCCAGCGAAACCAGCAGGATACCAGGGCGGAAGGAATGAAAAACAGCAGGTTGATGGCTCTGGCATTTGCCGGCTCCATTCCTACCACCAGGGTTAGCCAAAGAATCAGCAGGCTGCCGCCGCCTGTGCCAAGCCCGGACAAAAAGCCCAGCATTATAGAAATCGGAATTGCCACCCACAGGGACTCTACCATAAATAACGCACTCCTCCGATGAGAATCAGTAATCCCAGTCCGCGGTGAAGCCAAAGGGTCGGAATCCGTTTGCCGAAAATACCTGCCAGAATTCCGCCGATGGCGCTGCCTGCCAGATAGGGGAGCGATGCGCCCCATGGGATGGGGCTGCTGAAAAAGCCTACGGCGAGAGAAACAAAGCAGATGGGGAGAATGATGCTGATGGATGCGGGGAATACTTCCCGGGCTTGCAGATCTGTCAGCGATACCAGCAGCGGAACCAGAACCATCCCGCCGCCTGCGCCGAACAGACCGTTTACGGCGCCGGCACAGATACCGGCAGCAATCATGCCCTGCATGAGTGTCAGTTTCAAAAAAATCGCCTCCTGCGGAGATTTTCTCCACAGGAGGCGAAATTATGCATGGAATTAGTTGCCGGCAATGACCAGTGCTTCATTCATCTTGGAGAAGTTGCCTTCTTCAACCTTGACAGCGTCTACCAGGGAGGTGTACCACTCGTTCATCTCCAGGTTCTTCAGATCGTAGGAAATCATGTAGTCGCGGTAGGTTTCGGTACCTGCATCGACATAGTACATGATGTGCCAGCCGAACTCGGTCTGAACCAGATCCACATCACCGGGCTTGCGGTTTTCGTCGAAGCACCATGCGTCGAATGCTTCCACCATCTGGCTGGGGAGGATGCCCTCGTACAGACCGCCGGTGGTGCCGTCGCCGTCGTCGGAGTGCTTGTTGGCCAGAGCGGCGAAGCTGTCCTCGGTGGCTTCGCCATCCTTCCACTCTTTCAGCAGCTTCTCAGCCTCTTCCTTGGCCTTATTCTTCTCGGCATCGGTGTAGGTGGTCTGACCGGTGGAGCTGTTGGTGGTGCCACCCTCGAACTTGACCAGGATGTGACGCACATCGGCCAGAGCGTGGGTGTTATCGTGGGATTCCTGGAACAGGACAATGTAATAGCCCTTCAGAGTCTTGGTTTCCTTGCCATCGTCATCGGTGGAGGTAGACTCGTAAGCCAGAGCGGTGATGTCGCCGGCCTTGCGGTCGTTATTACGCAGCCACTCCTGCATCAGGGTGCTGACCTTGCTGTACAGGACTTTCTTGTTCTCGGTAGCGGTAGAGTGCTTATCCTCTTCCTCTTTCTTATCGTCCTCGTCCTTGTCATCCTTATCGGTCTTGTCGTCCTCGGGCTTCTCCTCGGTCTTGTCGTCCTCGGGCTTCTCCTCGGTCTTGTCGTCCTCGGGCTTCTCCTCAGTCTTGTCGTCCTCGGGCTTCTCCTCGGTCTTGTCGTCCTCAGGCTTCTCCTCGGTCTTGTCGTCCTCGGGCTTCTCCTCAGTCTTGTCGTCCTCAGGCTTCTCCTCGGGCTTTTCCTCGGGCTTTTCGTTCTTATCTTCGTCCTTTTCGTCGCCCTTTGCGGGATTGGCAGCCTTGTCAGCCTCCAGCTGATCCTCCATCTTGGCGATGGCCTCATTCAGCTTCTCGACGGTATCGATGCCCTCAGCGGACAGTTCATCCTTGACCTTTTTCAGATATTCCTCGGCAGCCTTCAGTTCTTCCTCGGAGTAGGTAATCTTGCCGTCAGCACCCTTGGTGCCGCCCAGCTTGAAATCGTCCAGAGGCAGATAGTAGCTGGCGTAGGTGTAGGAGTTGTACTCGTAGGGAGTGTCTCCCTCGAAATCACGCAGGTCAGCAACGGTGTAGCTTTCCTTCAATTCATCGGAGTAGTGGGCGTAGTAAGCGCTGGCCAGAATGGTAGCCTCGTAGTATTCCTTGTAGGTCTTCTCGCTGGCGCTTTCGCCGTAAATGTTCTGCAGGTACTTGGAAACACTCAGCTTGGCCTCATCAGCCTGCTTTTCCAAATCGGCGTACAGCTCATCCATGGCCTTCCGGTCGTCTTCGGACAGGCTGAAGTTGGCAGCATTAGCGGCATCGTACAGAGCGTAGGTATTCTTAGCACTCTCAATGGCCATATCCAAGAAGTAGTCACCCCATGTGGTACCGGCTTCTTCGTCATGCACCTGCTGGTCCAGACCGGTAGAGGTGTTTAATCCGAAATAGCTGGCGTAGCCACCATAGGTGCCATACCACTGGTTGATGGCGTCGATGTAGAAATAGGTCAGTTCGGTGGTGGAGATTTTATGATCGCCGACCTCGATGGCAGTGCCATAGCGGTCGATGGCGACATTGATGGGGGACTCCAGAACCAGACCCAGAACGATGCTGACGCAAAGAATCAGCACGATCCAGAAGGTCGCAGTATAGGCAGCGAGCTTTCTGGCTTCTTTTTTGGCTGCCTGTTGCTTTTTGGTCATGTTGGCAGCTTCCTGCTCCTTGCGGAGCTTTTTCTTGCTGGATGCACTCATGGTAATCAATTCCTCTCATTTGGTGGGCGTCAGAGAAACTCTGACGCATAGACCCTAGCATTATAACCTATCTTGACGATTCTTTCAAGTGGGATTTATGCAAAAAATATAGAAAAATAAAAAATTTACATTTTAATTTAGCGGAAACTGAAAAAGCGGAGGGACAAGCCCCCCGCTCAGGATGACAAAACTGTGGCGTTTTCGTTGACGGTGGTGTGCCGAACACAAGATGATTGTATGGCATCTAGTTGTATTGACTGCCCCCGTGAGGACGGAGTATCATCCATGAATCGTCGTATTTGCTTTGAAGCAACAGCACATTGTTCACCACGGCGTACGGGCAGCCGACGGCGTTGGGAAAATTGGCTTGGTGATTCCCGGTGGGCCATTGACCACTATCGACGCAGGAGGTGATGTAGCCGTCAATCCGACTCTCGTCCACCGACAGACCAGGTTCATAGTCGTCGGTATATAGACAGTAGTATACCTGACCATCCACCTGAACAGCCGGAAAAACCGCATCCTGCCCATCTGCCACTGTGCCACGATGCAGGAATGAAAACAGGCCTGCTATCAGCGCCACAGCAATGACGATGACACAACAAATTACAAATCGTTTTATACTATCTTAGCCAGCGATATCTCATGTGACCGGCAGGAATACACGCCATGTATCATTGATTTTAACAAATAGCACCCCATCAATCAGGGCGTAGGGGGCATCCTGCGCCGCTTCGAAGTTAGCCTGACCGTTTTCTTGGGGCCAACGCTCGAGGGATGCAAAGGTGGATTGGATATGCCCATCGATACGGCTGTTCTTTACCAAAAGATTGGCATCCCCGTCACCGGACAAATCCGAGTAGTACCGAACGCCATCGACCATGACAGCGTAGGGGATGTGGCCCAAATCGGTTTGGGGGTCGTCAACAACAGGCTCGGAAGTGGTGGAGTAGGTCCGCTTGATTGGTGCTGGATGAACGGAAGCGGCGATTCCCAGCAGAATCACCAGTGCGGCCAGACAGGCAGCGCAGGCCCATATTTGTTTCATTGTTCATCACCTCATTAGCTTAATTATAATAGTATACAGCTATGGAGGCGGGATGTCAATCGTGTAAGCGTCGTAAAGTAGCGAAAAAAGAGAGGGACAAAACGCCCCTCTCAATCAAACCCGCTTTAGCCGTGTGTACCCGATGTGACCTGCACGAAACGGCAGGTGGGATGCCGCTCCAGCCCTTCACTGCTTCCAACGTCCACTGATCGTCAAAGCGTCAGCGGGAGGCCTGCAAACCGGGCAGGAAGTCTAACGTCCCGATGATAAAATGTGGGTCCAAAAGGATACATCACGTACCAAGCAGGCTGCGAATTATTCTTCGTCCTCGTACAGTGCGTCCATGATAAGGCTGTAGACCGATTCCAGTTCGGTCTCGTCCTCGATGGCGCAGAGGATGCTTTCGCCGTCCTCATCCACGGACTTGAGGATGCTGACTTCAAGCTCCTGCTGTTCCTCACCGGTAGCCGGGATTACCGCAAGATAGGTAAAGCCGTTGTATTCGAGACTGGACAGGACCTCCAACTCATACTCGGTGCCGTCCTCGTCCACGATGGTCATGAAGTCCGAACCGAACTCATCTGCCATAGCCTTTCGCTCCCTTCCCTGTATCGTGCCACTATCATACTCCTTTTCCGCCGCAAAATCAAGAGGGAATATGGCACCCGCCGGGAAGATTTATTATTGGGCACCTCTAAAAACTCCCTTTCGGCGAAGTGCCCGTTCTTTTGCTCCAACTTATGCTTATAAAAACCTTGAAATACATCCAGTATTCCTGCGGTTTTTACCACATAATTTGAAGCAAAATTCCTGGGCACCC
>JAZQIN010000198.1:0-18852 GCA_045541155.1 Faecousia sp. | reverse complement strand
ATATCAAAATAGTAAACAGAATAATTATCAAACTTACCGTATGTTCCTTGCCCAATCGGTTCCCCAGCTTTTGTTTTGATGTAGAAGAAATCTCCCTCGGACACAATGTTTTTATCAAAGTCGTAATTATCTTTTAGTTCTCCGCCGATCGTTTCAACCCAATCTTCAAAGTTATCGATATGTAGTAGTATTTCCTCTACATCATCAGTAGTCGTTTCCGAAAAGAATTTTGACTCCTTTAGATCTTGAGCCGTAACAGATTCATAATAATACTTTGCATAATCGGTAAAATCCTGAAAACCGCCAGACGTGTAAAATACCTTGGATTTACAATCAGGCAACGAGGCAAGTACCGGGTCTTGATAAGAGCATGCACATAAACTAAGAAGCAGAGTAAGTGTCAATAGAAGCAATCCAAGCTTTTTCATATTCTTACCTCCTATCATTTTTTATAGTATATCATAAACAAGTTTGATTTTCAATGATTTAACGGTTAATGGCTATATTTCAACGATTACCCCAACAAATCAACGATTATGCCTATGATTTAACGATTACCTGTATTTTAACGATTTCAAATGATATATCGTTGGTGCGATATGATATACGGCATTGCCGTATGATATATTTGCGCTGCAAATATGATATAATATCCGTTCCTACATACGCGAAGCGTATATCATCGCACGATAGTGCGATATCATATCGAAGATATATCACCCGTTCCGAGAGGAACGGATATCATTGAAAACACCCTCATTGTATCACAATGAGGGTGTTTTCATGGCAGAGGATGAGGGATTCGAACCCCCGCAAACGGAGTCAGAGTCCGGTGTGCTACCGTTACACAAATCCTCTATCTCGGGAACAAGACTATTATACGCATCTGCCCGGAAAAGTCAAGCGTTTTTTTCAAATTCCGGAAAACTTTTTTCGGGCAAGTTTATCTTGCCCGAAAATCAGCTTTTCATTCACCGGCGCAGGAGTTTTTTTATCAGCCGTCCGCCGATACCCAAAATCTCCAGCACGCCCTCGTTGCGCAGCGCACCACCGCACAGAAAGTACACGCCGGCGCCTACGCCGATGCCCACACAAAGCTCGATAAGCTGAGGCAGAGACAGCAGCTTGATACCAAGCACCGCTCCCACCATCAGTGCGGCAGAAAGCACCATGGTCAGCAAATACCGCCACTCAAACCGGAAACGGATATATTTCCACGCAAAGAGCATTGTTGCCAGCAGGACACAAACCTCGCTGACAGCGGAGGCAAAGGCTGCGCCGTTATGTTGATACGTCGGTATCAGCAAAGCATTTAGAGTCAGATTCACCGCAGCTCCAATCACCACGGAAATCAGCAGCTTTTTCTCCTGCCCCACGGTCATGAGAACTTGCGTACCGAAGAAATTATTCAGCGCCACCGCCATGACCAGAACGGACAAAATCCGCAGTGTGACCACCGCCGGAAGAAAATCCACCCCAAACAGCACCGGAATCATGGAATCGGCCAGCAGAGCCACGCCCAACACCGCCGGAATCGCCAGCACTGTCAAAATCTTGAAAACTCGATTCGCAATGGAACGGAACTCCTGCAATTTCCCATTATTATAATAATAGCTCAGCCGGGGCAGCAGTACCAGCGCCAGCGAGGAGATGATGGAATTGATAATCCGGGCCAGCTTCGTAGCGTTATTATAGTAACCCACGATGTCATCGGCACACCACAAGCCCAGCATGGTGGTATCCAGCAGGGTATACAGTTCAATAGAAATGGAACTAGCCAGCAGGATAATCACCGGTTTCAAATGCCGCTTCACATGGATGCCCTTAAAGCACAGCTTCACCCTGCCACGAAGGTTGAACACATTGAACAGGTAGTTACCAGCTACCGCAAGGCAATGAATGAGAGCGTAGACCGCGAAATCCCCCGTGTCCCGGACGAACAGGAACAGTGCTACCATCGACAGCAGCTTCACCACGAAGCTCCGGGCAGCGATATAGCCGTACTCCTCCTTCCCCTGATAGAAGAAATCCACATTGAAGAAATTCATAATCAGGGACAAGCCTACGGTAACGAACAGCAGCCGCTGATTCGCAAACCAGTCCAGCGTCAGCACCAGACCATAGTACACCGCCACGCAGATTGCTGTGGATACGGCATTAATCAGGAACAGCTCTGTGAACACCCGATTTGTACTTTCCCGGTCATCCTGCCGCTTCGCAATCTCCCGGATGCCATAATTCGGAATGCCCAGTGCGGCGATGATAAGGAAATACTGGACAATATTCTGGGCGAAAGAGACCTTGCCCACGCCATCAGCCAGCAAGGTCCGGGCTGCGTAGGTGGCAGTAATCAAGGGGAACAGCACATTCAGCAGCTTGTAGAGCATACTGTATATGGAATTGACCGCCAACGATTTTTTGCCCATGCAACTTACCTCTTTAAAATTTTCTCCACGACCTCACGAATCACACCCTCGCCGCCTTTGGCAGTGGTGACATATTTGGCAGCTGCCCTGACGCTGGGCATGGCATCCGCAGGCGCGCAGCCATAGCCCACCATGGAGATGACATCCAAATCGTTGATGTCATCGCCGATATAGGCCACGTTTTCCGGGGCGATGCCCCGTTCGGCGCAAATTCGCTCCAGCACCGCTACTTTGTCCTTACAGCCGGATTCCAGAATGTCCAGCTTCAATTTCTTCGCCCGACGGCGATTCAGCTCCACATCCTCTCCGGTGACAATGCCGGTGACAATACCAGCCTGACGTAGCAGGGCGAAGCCCATACCGTCCTTGGTATTGAACTTTTTCATTTCGTCTCCCTGCTCGGAATAGTACATTCCGGCATCGGTCAGGCAGCCGTCGCAATCCGTCAGGAGCATTTTGATTTCCGGTATCTCGTCCGGAGCGGTGATACCGTTCTTCTTCATCAACGCTTCGATAATGACCCAGTCGCTGGGCTCGTCGATTTCAAAGAAGGTGTCCTCATTCATCTCCACCGCCCGGATGTTGCCCCAGACACGATTCTGATTGGCAATCAATCCGTCCTTGGAGGAGATGTAAAACGCACCGTTCTCCACCAGATAGCCATCGAATTCCTGCCGACGGGGCCGGTGGAACACATCGTAATTGGTGGGGCTGGCAAAGCCACGGTCATCATTGGCCCAATGGAATCGCTTCTGCCGAACCACAGACAGGACACTGTCGGTGCCCTCCTCATGGAATGCCTCGAAGCCCCGGTCCAAATCGGCACTGACCAGCAGCGGCGACGTGGCCTGAATCAACACGATATTATCGAATTGGTAGTTGTCCGCAAACTCCAGCATGGCAAACTCCGTGGAAGCGGTATCGGAAGCAGACTCGGCAGAGCGGTCAATCACCACCGCCTTGGAAAACAACTCCGCTTCACTGCCCTGCTTGAAGGATTCCACCGTCTGACGAATCTTGTCGCTGTCGGTGGCGATGTAGACACGGTCGATATATCGGCAGCCGCAGGCCGCCTTCACCGTCCAGTACACCAGCGGCTTTCCGGCGATGGGTTTGATGTTTTTCAGGGGGATGGATTTGCTGCCACCCCGAACCGGGATAAATGCAACATTCATATCAATGCACCTCGTTTTGCATGGTCTGCACCAACGTCTGATATCGGTGCAGGAAGGCCTCGTCGCTGAAGCACCGCTCCTGCAGAGCCTGATTCCTCCGCTTCAATTCTGCCAGCGGTGCTTGCGCCATAAAGCGATGGAATTCCGTCGAATCGTCGAAATTCTCCACAAACACGCCGTTGTCCTCAATAATCACTTCCCGGTTGCCGCCAATGGGAGTCAGAACGGGGATATTGCCATAGGACATAGCCTCAATGGTCGAATAGTCGAAAATTGAAAACCGGTGGAACAGAATATAGTGGTCTGTCATGGAAAACAGCTTCAAAATATCATCGTGGGGCATCGGTTCGCGAATCCAAATCACGCTGTCGGAAATGCCGTATTTTTCGATATTGCGCTCCAGCTCGGCGGCCTTCACGCCATTGCCCACGATGACCCAACGGAAGGGCTGCGTTTTGCCCACCTGCGCCAGAAACGCAGGAATACGCTCCACGCCCTTAGCCTCGTTCAGTGCGGACACGGTGGCAAATTTATAACCATCAAAATTCTCCAGCTTTTGCCGCAGATTGCAAATCGTCTCGCTGTCCGCAGGAAGGGTTGGCTTGGTAAAGCCATTGTACAGCACCTCCACAGGGCGCTGATTAATGACTTCTTTGAAATATGGCTCCGACTGCAGCAGACTCTCCTTGGCGCCCATGGAGGGGAACGCCAGAACCGGCACATCATGGTAGACCCGGGCCGAATACCGGTTCAGGTACTTCTGGTAGGCCGGCAAGTCGAAGGCATTGAAGGAACGCCACTCATTATACAGACTCCCCTGCTGATGGTACACCAGCGCCACACGCTGGAAGGGGAACAGCGCCATAAATTCCGCAGCGCTCTCCACATCCTGAAACAGGTACACATCTTCATTGGTGAACTTGTACTGCCGATGCAGCTGGTGGAAATAGTTGCGGATACGTCTGCGATAGGCTTTATGCTTGCAAATCCACGCCGGTCCAATCCGGGACACCAACGCTTTCAGGCCCCTTTTAGCGGCTCCGGCATTGGGCGTCAGCTTGGAATAGGCCACCTGCGCCGTCCCCGGCTGAATGACCTTGTCGCTGAACACATGGTAGCACTGATTCAGCAGACCATACTGCCCATTGGCAAGGAATAACTTGAAATTTACACCGGTGCCGCCCCCCACAGGGCCAAGGCATTTCCGGTAGGAAATCACAAAAATGCGGCTCATGAGTTTTTCAGCACCCCATTCTTTTCAAACTGCGCCGCCATATCCTCTGGACTGAAGGCTTTGTTTTTCAGAAAATCGCTGTTCAAATTCAGCGGATGGACAGCGGATACATTGTTGACCGCACTGGTACAAAGGCCCACCGCTGCCGAGAACCGAATGCCCAGTACATCGAACAGTTCTCCAGGGAAGGTTTCCCGCAGAACGGTAGCCCGGACCGCCGGATAGTCGGAGGTATCCCGGGGATGCACCTTCAGCACCGTCCGTTCCGGATCAAACCAGTCGCAGATAGTGGTATAAATCTGCTCCTTCTGTTGGGCCGTGATATATCCATCCTCGGACAGAGGCTGGGTGAACACCACATTGCGCCCATCCATGGCTTTTAGCTTCTCAGCCTTCGCCCCCTCCAGAAACAGATTCACCACACGGCTACCAACGACGGAATCCGCCATCAGCTCCCGAAGCCGGAAGGAATGGATACGTCCAGTGAAGCGACTGTCATACAAGCTGGGGTCCTGAACGTGAAAACCCTCCAGCTTTGAATCATCATGAAACTGAACCGGGATTCCCAGCAGTTTCTTAATCAGCAGCTTCTTTTTGCTCTGAGGGATGCCGATGCAGCCCATGGCCCCCTCCTCGTAAAACACCGCCCGGCGGCACTTTTTGTAATAGTGGGCCGAGGACCGGTCGATGCTGTTGACGCTCCATGCGAAATTGACCAAATCAAAATCCCGGAAACCATATTCCTTTTGCAGACGGCGCAGGAAACCCCGGTCCGTCAGCATTTCAAGTCCCAGACGCTCCTTCCTGGAATCACGGTAGCGCATCACAAATTTTGCTTCCGGCACCGCATCAGTATGCAGCGCCAGAAAATTTTCCATATTTTTCTTTTCATGCGTAGTGCAGACAATGAGATTATCGCTGCCCTTGAGCAGCAACGTCGCCAGCATCACATGATAGACGGTCTCGCAGACATAAATGGTCATGTCCGCACCTCCTTTTGAATCCAATGCTCCGCGTAAAACCCGAAGGTCAGGAGCATATAGAACAGTGTCAAATTGAAGTATGCCTCCATCTGGAACAGAATACCCAGATACAGGAACAGGGTCACGGAGAGCAGAATTGCCGTTGGCTGGAATTTGCGCCGCTTCAGAGGACGGGCACAGCGCCAAAGCATCACCAAAAAGACGCTCAAGCCCACAAGGCCAGTCCGGTAGCACAAATCCAGATACAGATTATGGCAGTGAGTGGCGGTATTGTTGCCACCAAATTTGCTGATCAGCAGAGCCTCCCGTTCGTAGCCATAGCCAAAAATGGGACTCTGGCGAATCCAGTCCACCGCCATGGCCCAGGTTTTGGTCCGCCCGGTGAAGGTCACAGCGTTCTCTCCCTTACCGAGAAGTCGCCCCAGCAGGTTGCCCAAATCCCCGAACACCAGTAGCACAAAAAAGGTAACGCCCAGCAGAATATAGACCTTTAGGCTGGGCATGGGAATCTTCTTCCACTCCAGCAGCACCGCAAAGCCCACAAACAGCAGGCAGGCCACCAGCGATGTGGATGCCATGGATTTGAACATCCCGGCAAAGCCCATCAGGTACAGCGTCAGGGAAATCAAATCCGTTTTGCTATGACGGCGACTGAGCCGAATTCGGTCCAGAAAAAATGCCGGCAGCACAAACAGCACATAGTTATTGCCCGTGGACAAAAACCAGTGCTTCAAATAGGGAATCTGGGTGCCCTGATAGTCGTAGTAGGAGGTAAAAATGCCATTAGGGAACAGAAACAGCGTCACGAAATGAATCGCAATACAGACATAAAGCAGCCAATAGACACTCTTGATGAATCCGGCTGCGTTGTATTTGAGATTTTTACTTGTCAGAAGGACGATGTCCATAATCATCAGCAGCTTCTTAACGGAATAGCTGACGTTTGCTTTGTTCAAAAGAGAGCTGACCACCAGGCAGGCCTGCAGCAGAAATATCAGAATCAGGCCCCAGTCCAGCTTGAAACTGCGGCTGCAGGCAAAATCGATACAGATGACCCCAAAGGCACCGATGCTCACAAGATTAAAAAGCTTCACACCAATGCCGGTATGCACCAGCACATCCGGTTGCATCACTGACAGCAGCACCGCCCAGATGAACCAGCCACGCAGAAGCAGACTACCCCGGGTCCTCATTCGCAGCTTAATCATAGCGCTCCTTCCCAATCCGCTTCTGGGCCATCCAGACACAGCGCTGGGTCTTATCGGAGCGAAGGTAGGCCATGACCTTTTTCCAGAAATACCGCACCGTATCCAGCAGCTGCCGCAGCTTGGAATCCGCCGGATTATAGCGGTCCATGTCCGCAGGTGTTACAGCTCCAGTCTTGGGGAAGAAACCCTTACGGCCGATGTATACGCTGTCCGGCAGGGTCTGACAGAAGTCTGCCAGCTGCTTTTTCTGGAAATGGATGTAGATAAATTCCTCTGTACGGAGGGTGTCATCCTCCATATAGGCCCGGTAAAGATGGCCTTTTTCCCAATAAAACACCTGTTTCGAATAATTCCGAGCAGCATTAATCTCCAGCCGGTGGGTTCGCACCCGAATGTCCGCCCGGAGATCAACGATATTCAAATAGCGTGTACCCTGCTCTCGGGCGATGCGGCAAATGCCTGTGCGTTCATCAAACGCATAGTTGGCCGGACTGGTGAACACCGTCTCCCAGCCGTACAAAGCCCCGGCCTGACGGTACAGACCGTTCATTTCCGAGCCATTGCGGTACAGGGTCAGATGTCCCGAACGGCCAATCTTGTCGTAATTCCGCAAATCCTTCCGGTCCATCAGAATCCGCAAGTCACCAAAAACCTGATCCAAATCGCAGTGGCCCCAGTATTCGTAGTCTTCCAGCTCCTGTTCAAAAATCACACCGTAGGCCGGGCGGAAATCACAGGATTTGAAAGGTTTTTCAAAGGACACTTCCATTCCCAGCTTCCGGCTCATTTTTTCCCGAAGCTGCTCCATGGAGGTTTTCTGCACCCGAACATTGGGCACAGTGGGGCAATAATCCTGATCGGTTACTAAGAGGAAATCCACCACGTCGGCATTGGTACCACAGGACTGCTCCCAAAAGCGATAGTAGTCCGGCAGCTTGCCGAACCAGACCACGATGACGCAGGCCTTTTTCATGCTGTTTTCCTCCTCTCAGTACGTTATTTTCGCTCTTTTTTAATCTTTCGCTTGAAGGAACCGGGGCGAACCCGGTTATACAGGAAAGATACCGACCGAAGCATCACGCCTCGGGGCAGCTTGTGGCACAGCTCTGTGTGCCGCTTTTCGCTGTCGTCCCTCAAATCCGGTGCCAGTGGCGTATCCGCCCAAGGGGTCATGGCCCGATATCGTAGGAACGCATCCTTATGGGGATGGTCGCTGTCCACAACCCATGGACGGCGATGGACATAGAAGTTTCCGGTGAAGTGGGTCAGCACCGGATGGTTCCGGGCCTCGTAGTACTCCTCCGGGGAATAGGAGAAATTTTTGGGTTTGCGCAGCTTCATCAGCTCGTCGTACTCAAACAGGTACACCAGAGAATTGACATTGTACTTCTGGTGCAAAATCTTCACCTTTCCGGCAAACACCGCATTCAGCAGCGACTGCTCATTAAATACGAAATAGCCGTTATTCTCCTTCAAAACCCGAACAAATTCCGACAAAACATCGTCCGCACGCCATTTTGCCAGGTTCATCAGCAGGACACCCGCATTGCAATAGGTGCCCTCCTTCAGGCCAACCAGCTTTCGATAGGTGGCGCTGAGGCAGTCGTCCACACCAGCCATGTAAAAGCCGGTCAAATCCGTCTCCCACAACTCGTCCAGTGGACCTTCAATCAGGGTATCCGAGTCCAGATACAGTACCCGATTCTCCTCCTTCGGCACGAATTCCGTCAGGAACAGCCGGTTGTAACCATAGCCCAGCCAGCCGGATTTGCAGGATTTCAGCTGAATGTCCAGCTTCTGCGACCAGTTTGGCATTGTCATGAACTCGATGCTCCGACCATACTGCTCCGCCACCGCACGCAGACGAGCTTTGTTTTCCTCGCTCATTCCACGTTCGAGGTAGAGTACATGGATGCGCTCCATGTGCTTGTTATTCTCAAATAACGACAGCATGGATACACCGGTCACGCCGGCAAAAGCATCGCTGCTATGATAAATCACATACATGGACATACCCTCCAGCCGTCCGGAGACGGCGAAAAAATCAACTCATTGCGCCAAAAAGGCGGCTACGCCTGCCAAGCCACCGCAGAAGTGCGGCGCAAAGCAGCGTCATCGCCAGCACCCAGCTCAGTCCCATCCAGGGATTTCCGCTGAGGATGTCGGCTAAAAATGTACCCGGGAACAGTTCCGGCAAGGCCGTGAGCCAAATCCTCTGATTGAGGAACACCGCCGTACTCATGCCACGCATCCAGACAAGGGTCTTGCCGGAGGCCAGCGGCACCGTCAGACAGGCACGAATCAGGCAATAGGTGAACGGGACTAGCAGAATAAGTGTATTCACATTCACCGCGTCAAAGACCAGCTTCAACACCAGCGCTTCCGCCAGAAACGCCGCTGCAAATACGGCGGTGCCACCCCATGCGGCGGATGCCTTCAGCGCATGGCCCTTATGCTCCTGCCATGCAATCAGCGCACCAACCGTAACCAGCGGAAAGCCGTTGAACAGGCCATTACGGGTGGAAACGAATACCGCTTCGTATCCCTCCAACCCACCAGACACCGTGGCATTGCCTTTCAAAAGGAAGCTGTAGCTGACACCCAGACAGCCCAGCAGATACAGCGCAGCCGCCCAAATCAGGGCACGCTTCATGCCCTTTTTGCGGTAGATTCTCCAGAACAGCCCCACGCCAATGCACAGCGCAGGCAAAAACCAGATGGTGGAGTAGGTGGAGTAGGTCAGGGCATTGAGCAGATACCGGACAACCGTCTCCGCCGTCACACCATGCCGGCCCCACACCGCTACCTGTGCCGTCACATAAATCACGGACCACAGGCCGTACATCAGCCCGATGCGGCGCAGGTAGGCATTTATCGCTGTGCTCCCCTGTTCCGGGTGCGCAAACACCTTTTTGAACAGGAAATAACCGCTGGTGGCAAAGAAAAACGGAACCACAATCACATACAGCGACACGCCGTAGTCCACCAGCGGATGAATCCGCCCGGTGGCATTCTCCGTGACGTAGTGGGCCGCCACAATCAGCAGGGCGCACAGAAATTTTACAAGGTCAATCGCTCCATACTGGCGCTTCATCCGCACACCTCTTGGTACAATCGCTCCGCCCGCTCCGGAGAATACAGATATTTATCACTACCTTGAATACCCTCCAGCACACGCAGCAGGTGGCTGGTCTGCATATCCGGGTGGTTTTTCAGGAAATAGCTTGCGTAGTTGGGATTGCACTGGGCTGCCGCCACAAGGAAATATTCCAAGCTGTAGCCCCAGCCGAGTCGCTGATAGATGTCTCGCAGCGTCTCGTCCCAGATGGCAGTCATGGCGCTCAAGTCAAACCGACCAGGCTGGGTGGCGTTGAGATAATTGCCAATCAGCTCGAAATTCAGATTTCCGGCACCACGGCCCATACCGTAGACACTGGCATCCAGCACGATATCGTGCTGCAGCCCCAGTTCGATAAAGGTGGTAGCGTTGGAAAAGGCCTGCTGCATATTATTATGGGCATGGTAGCCCACACGAATGCCCTCGCCCACATGTTCGTCGGCGATTCGGGCATAGCGAATCAGCTGCTCCTTGGTCAGCAGACCGAAGGTATCCACAATATAAATGGCAAAGGGCTTCAGTTGGCTGAACCGGCGGCACATAGCGCCGAACTGCTCGTCGCTATACTGCTCTACCCGGGTAGGCTGGACACCCAACAGGTATCCTTTGTCCACGATGCCCTGACAGTATTCAAAGGCCTCATCCAGACAGCGCATCCAGAAGGAATAGCGCATCAAATCCGGGCCATCCGCTCGACGTTTTTCCAGCAGCTCCGGCGGAAAGTAATTCGCCATCTCAATCAGGGCGGAGTAGATGGTGCCCTCCTGTTTCTGCCCGATAATGGGAATCAGAGGGTCAATGCTGTTATATACCGCTCGGTTGGGATTGTAAGGCTCATCACGCATGAAGCCCAGCTCAATGATATCCGCACCAGCGGTCTCAAGCTTTTGACGGACGCTGTGGATATGCCGCTCGCCAAAATTCCAGTCGTTGACGTAGCCGCCGTCACGCAGCGTGCAGTCCAAAACTTTGATATCGTTCATTCATTTCACCTTGAAGATAAATTCTTTATGATAACTTCCCACATTCTGCCCCCATTTCCCTGAGAAACGAAGCTGTTGTGGGGACTGAGAATCAGGTTTTCTCTGCTCCACAAGGGGCTATCAGCACAGAGAGGCTCGGAGGAAAATACATCCACCACCGCACCGTAAAGGCGGTCATCCAGCGCCTCGCACAGGGCGTTTTCATCCACGATACCGCCTCGGGCAATGTTCACCAGCACCGCACCGGGCTTCATCCGGCCCAATCGGGCACGGTTGAACATCCCACGGGTCTGGTCAGTCAGAGGCAGGGTCAAAATCACCACATCGCTCAGTGCCAGCTGGTCATCCAGCTGGTCCAGTGGGAACACCCGCTGATAGACCGGGTCTGCGGTGGGGTACAGGTCCACGCCATAAACCGCCTCCGTGAAGGCCCGGAACCGTTTCGCCGTCTCATAGCCCACGCTTCCGGTGCCAACCACCAGAACACGCTGACCGAACAGCTCCAAAAGATCTCGCTTTTTGGCCCAAATCCGGTTTTTCTGATTCTCAGAAAAGAAACGGCTGCCCTTATACAGCTGCAGCACGCCGCCTACGGCGAACTCCGCCATGGGGATGCTATAGACCCCTCGGGCATTGAAAAGGGCAATTCCCTTCTCTCGGATATCATTCAACGGTACCCGATCCAGACCGGCACTAAGCAGCTGAATCTTTTTTAAATTAGGAAAATGACGGATATCCTGATGGACGAACAACCAATTGCAGACCACCGCCTCCGCCTCATACGCTTCGGCAGGCAGGTCACCATCCTCACGCTCCGTGAAAATCAGCTCCCACCCCATATCCTGCAGGGTCTGCTTTTGGGCCTGTGTCCAGGAATACGCACCAGTTATCAGCAGCTTCATCCGTTCAAAAACTCCCTGATTTGTTCATCCATGCAGGCTCGGACATCACCGCCGGAGAGCCAACATTTGCTCCACTGGACGGTCTTGGCAATGGCCTGATCCAAATCCCAACGGGGCTGCCAGCCGAAGGTGGTCTTAAGCTTCGAGCAATCCAGCTTCAAGAAATTCGCCTCGTGGGGGCCGCCATCGTGGCGATTGATCCACTTCATGCCTCCCCAGTGCTTCACAAACAAATCCACCAGCGCACCGGTCTGGAAGCAATCCCGGTCGTCGGGGCCTACATTGTAGTATCCGGCAAAACTGCCGTCTTCATACTGCCGCTGGGCAATCATCAAATAGGCGCACACCGGCTCCAGAACGTGCTGGAAGGGCCGAGTGGAGAAGGGATTGCGGACAATGATATCCTCCCCCGCCATGGCGGCACGGATGCAATCCGGAATAATCCGGTCGTTGGCAAAATCACCGCCGCCAATCACATTGCCGGCCCGGGCGGTGGAAATTGCCACAACCCCATCGGCAAAAAAGCTGTTTTTATAGCTGTGGGTCACCAGTTCCGAGCAGGACTTGGAATTGGAATAGGGATCAAAGCCGTCCAGTTCTTCATCCTCCCGGTAGCCCCAGGGCCATTCCTTATTCCGGTAGACCTTGTCGGTGGTCACATTCAGGAAGGAGCGCACGCAGTCAGACTGCCGGACACACTCCAGAATATTGACCGTGCCCATCACGTTGGTCTCGTAGGTGTAGGCCGGGTCCTTATAGCTGTCCCGGACGATGGGCTGGGCCGCAAGGTGCAGCACGATTTCCGGCTGCGCCCGATTAAAGGCGGCTTTCAATGATGCCAAATCCCGAATGTCACCAATGACACTGCGCACATCCCCCTCAATACCAGCAATGGCATAGAGGGAAGGATTCGTGGGCGGCTGCAGGGAATAGCCTGTCACCTCCGCCCCGGCAAGGGACAGGATTCGGCACATCCACGCGCCCTTAAATCCCGTATGACCGGTGACGAAAACACGCTTACCTTTATAAAAAGATAAATCAAACATCTTTATCAGTCTTTCCATTTTTTCCACGGAGCGGTGCCGGTTTTCAAATAGCCCTCCAGCATATCCCGCTCCCGACGGGTATCCATACACTGCCAGAAGCCCCGGTGCAGGTAAGACATCAGCTCGCCTCTTTGGGCCAGCTCCTCCATGGGCTTCTGCTCAAAAACGGTGTCGTCACCGTCGATAAAGTCGAAAATCTCCGGATTCAGCACCATATAACCGGCGTTGATTGGCGCACCGTCCAAATGGCTCTTTTCTCGGAAGGACTTGACGGCATTATTTCCGCCGATATCCAGAATCCCCTTCTGCTGCTCCAGACGAACCGCAGTCAGGGTGGCGATGCGACCATGGGCCTTGTGGAACTCCACCAGATTGCGGATGTTTACATCGCAAACGCCATCGCCATAGGTCATGAGAAATGGCTCGTCACCGATATAGGACCGCACACGCTTAATGCGTCCGCCAGTCATGGTGTTCAGGCCGGTGTCCACCACCGTCACCTTCCACGGCTCGCACCGCTGATCGTGAATCAACATATCGTTGCGTCCATTGGTGAAGTCGAAGGTGATGTCACTGTTGTGCAGAAAATAGTCCGCAAACCACTCCTTGATGATATGCTGCTTATAACCGGCACAGATGATGAACTCATTGAAACCGTAGTAGGAGTATTCCTTCATGATATGCCAGAGAATCGGCTTGCCGCCAATCTCCACCATGGGCTTGGGCTTGAACTGGGACTCCTCGGAAATTCGAGTGCCAAAGCCGCCGGCCAACAGAACAACTTTCATATGCGCCCTCCGCTCATTCGCCCTCTTTGTGGATCACCGCACCAACGGTCTTGAAGATAATCTTCCAGTCCACAAAGAAGCTGCGCTCCTGAATGTACTTCAAATCCAGTTCCATCCACTCGTCAAAGCTGATTTCATTGCGCTTCGGCTTGGTCTGCCAGTAGCAGGTCAGGCCAGGAGTAACGATTAGACGCTGCTTTTGCAGCTCGGTATACTGCTCCACCTCACGGGGCAGTGCAGGACGGGGGCCTACGATGCTCATGTCGCCCTTGAGGATGTTCCAAAGCTGGGGCAGCTCATCCAGACTGGTCTTGCGGATGAACTTGCCCACCCGGGTAACACGGGGGTCGTTCTTCATCTTGAAGGCAGGGCCGTCCATTTCATTTTCCTTCAGCAACTCCTGCAGACGCTCTTCGGCATCCACATACATGCTGCGAAACTTGTACATTTTAAAGAGCTTGCCGTCCTTGCCGCAGCGGGCCTGAGAAAAGAAGGGACTGCCATGGGGGTCGTCGATAAAGACCACCAAAGCCACAATCAGCATCACCGGAAACAAAAACAGCAGTGCCAGCAGGGAAAACAGGATATCCTGTCCCCGGCGCAAAATCCAGTAGCCCTTCTTTTTCCGAAGCTGTTCCCCTCGGTCCAGACGGATTAAATCACCGCTGCGCTCTTTCTGTGCAGTTTGATTATCCATAAAAATACAAAACCTCGCTATCTTATCGGCAGCCGAAAACTGCCGGGTCATAGGGAAACGTTACGCTCTGCCGTAGGTATCCTCGTAGCGGACAATATCGTCCTCACCAAAATACTCGCCAATCTGCACCTCCACCACAATCAGTGACTCCTGATCGTCGGTATTGGTCAGGCGATGTCTGGCCCCCCGGGGGATATAGACCATGCTGCCCCGGCTGACCGGAATGATCCCCTCGTCCACCTGTACCGTGCCCACACCATGGGCCACAATCCAATGCTCCTGACGTCGGTCGTGGGACTGTAAGCTCAGCCGCTCATTGGGCCGGACGCTGATGACCTTGGACTGGAAATAGTCGTTGAGAATCATGGTTTTATAGAAGCCCCAAGGACGCTGGAACGCATCCGTCTCCATACTCCGCTCGTCCAGCCCCCGGAAATCATAGGTCAAATCCGCATGGATGTCCAGCAGGAACAGAGCCTGCATCTGGCTCTTGGTGATGATATTCACCAATACCCCGGCACCATCCACAATGGGCAGGAATTTGATGGAGACATTCTTGAACAGCTCCGCGGCGGTCATAATGGTGTCCCCGGATTTCAGGAAGGTAAAATTGCGATTATATACATCATCGATGCCGCTCTCCACGGACTTGCCCCGGATGAACGCCCGGCGGATGTCACCATCGGTGATGGTACCGATGGCTCTGCCACGGGCATCGATGACTACAAGGAATCCTTTGGTGTTGCTGTCGATTTTTTTCAGGGCCTCCAGAATGGTGACCGTGGGATCGACGGTAAAGAAATGCAACGATTCTCTCATTTTCTCATTCTCCAAAACAGCCTGCCCCGGAACAGGGCGGCGCATCAATGCTTACGGTACTTCAGCTTGTCACGCTGGACCTGCTCGATGGGCAGAATCTCCACATCCTTGCTGGTCAGCGCCTGATGGGCGGCATTCAGGTCCTCCACCAGCTGACGGATGCCCTGCGGCTCCAAAGAAGCGGCATGGTCAGTGCCCTTCCAGGTCCGGTCAATGGTGTAGTGCCGCTCCACGATGCTGGCACCCAGCGTATAGGCCGCCACGTCCACAGCGGTGCCCAGATGGTGACCGGAGAAGCCGATGGCCTTAACCCGGTCCTCATAGCTCTGACGCATCCGGCTAATCTCCAGCAGGCATACATCGGCGTAGGGTACAGGATACCCAGAGGTACAGTTGAATAGAACCAGATCCTTCGCTCGACCATTGCGCTCAAATAGCTGGACAATCTGCTCCTCCTCCGCATGGGTGGTCATGCCAAAGGACAGCTGAATCTCGCCCTTGTAGTTGTCGCACAGCCACTGGAGCATATCAAAATGGGTATTACAGGCAGAGGGAATCTTGATGAATTCCGGCTCCAGAGAAGCAATCTCCCGGGCGCTGGTCATATCCCACACGGAGGTGGAATAGACGATACCGGCCTCCTCACACCACTTTTTCAGCTGAGCGTGCTGCTCAACGGTGAACTCCAGAAACTCCCGGTGCGCACCATAAGTGTCGCCGTAGGAGTTGACCGGATTGGGATGGGGCGCATTGTACTGCTCCTCGGTCAGCAGTTCCTTGGGGCAGCGCTTCTGGAACTTGATGGCATCCGCCTTGCAGTAGTAGGCAGCGGTCTTAATCAGGTCGTGGGCAATGTCCATCTGACCCATATGGTTACAGCCGGCTTCGGCAATGATATATGGCTTGGAATACATAATATTTCCTCCATTTCCATGGTGTGGGCATACTCCCACTACATTACATCAGACTAATGTTACCACAAAATTTGTCAGCAGTCAATCAGCAATTCAAAAGCCGGAGGTATTGTAGCCTAAAATGTCGGATAATGTGTGAAAGAATCGTAAAAATTACTGCACAAATCCAACAGCATTAGAAAACGCTTCCTGAATCCATGGATGCAGGAAGCGTTTTATTGTTTTTTTAATTATCGTTTAGCGGTGCATTGCACTTCCAAAAACCGTGTCATTGCGAGGAGCATAGCGAAGCGAATGTAAATCTTAGTGATTGCCGGTGGCAATCACACAATAACATATGCGACGTGGCAATCTCCTGGTACAATGCAGCGATATGGAAGTTTTACAGAGATATACACAGGTATATCCACGAAACATTATCGAAAACATAACATTATACCGGGCGATTGCCACGTCGCTTCGCTCCTCGCAATGACATACGTTGACTGGAGTGCAACGCTTAGTGCGTGAAACAATTATTTATCGGTCTGTTTCTTCCCAGGGGAAGGGTTTTCCCTTCAGGACGCTTTTTTTAATATAGAGAAAGGTGGCCTTCTCGCCGCTGTCCCGGAGCATGGTCAGAAGGTACTCCAGCTCACGCCGGGTCTGGGGATGCATCAGATTCTTTTCCCGGCTACGCAGCAGATACTCCAGCGCCGAACTGGGATGGTAGCCTTTTCCCTCATAAATCTTGCAGGCTGCCAGCCGGTCCGCCACCATCTCTGCCAGATACCGCCGGGGCATGGGTACCGCCTCATAGCGTCCTGTCTGCTTGTTCATATCCGTCCAGTATTCATAATGGTGCCGGTTGCGGCCCTTATGGTGCATCCACGCCTCGCTGAACCCCTTATCCTCTCGCTCAGCGGCGTTGGGACTGCGGACTCCCTGATAATAGCGTGCGCCATTCCAAAATTCCACAGAAGAATATTTCGACAAATCATGGGTCAAACCCTGTCGAATCAGGCCCATCCGAAAACACCCACCCATCACCTTGATTCGATGGGCCGTGATGGTCCTGAAGTGCTGCCAAGGCTTCATTGTTCGTTCCTCCGTTACAGGATGTTTTCCAAATCGACCACACTCAGGACGATGTCCCGGTAGGTCACTTCCATGGGGTATTTCGCCACCGCCTCAGCCACGATTTGATCCGAAGCGTCCTTCATCAGAATGGTCCGGGCCTCCGCCTCCCACTGCGGCTCTATGCCGGACAGATACATGATATGATATCCCATCTCCGTTTTGATTAGCCCATAGTCGCCCACTTGACGGCCCGGAGCGCAATACCACTGGGAAAATTCCGCAACGATTTTGGCATCCTCCGTCAAGTCCTCGTACAGACCACCGTTGGTGTTGGACCCGATGTCCATGGAGTAGTCATTGGCATAGGCGGCGAACAGCGTCTCAGTGGGATCGTCCAGCCATTTTTCCAGCAGTGCACGGGCATCCTGTTCGCACTGGGCCCACGCTTCGTCAGTATAGGTCACATTCCCCTGCGCATCCTCCGTGCCGCCCTCCGGAGCGAAGAGGATGTGGCGCACATCGTAGTAGTTGCCCGAATCCTTCGTGATTCCCCGGGCAGTCAGCGACTGACGGTGGGCTTCGTAGCAGGTTTCCAAATCCTCCGCCGTAATCGCGTCACGCAGCTGCTCATAGCGGCTGGAAAACCAGGTGTTGGCATAGTAGTAAGTCTGCCGGTAGGCATAGTAGTCATCAAAATCGCAGCCGGCCCCCATATCATGCTGGAGCATGGCATCGATGGAGGAAAAACCTTCCTCGGTCATGGTCCGGGTCAGCTCCTGCTTCAAATTTTTCAGTTCCACCTGATCTGACACACTCAGCTCCACCCCGGCCTCCTGAGCCATCAGGGCCAATGCCTGCTCCTCATGCCAGCCTTCCAGTGCCTGCCCCAGAAAATACTGCTGCCATGTGGTGCCGGTTTCGGCGCAGGTCTGCTCGTCCAGAGGGAGGGTGTAATCCAGCCCGGCCTGACCGCTGTAGTTCAGCCAGGTATACACCTCCATCCAGTAGTAGATTTGAAGCTCACCATTGGTCAGCTCCTGTCCACCGGCGGTCGCAATCACTTTATCCGCCCATTTTATTGCTTTTTTATCGGACACCGAATAGGAGTCCTTATATTCTATGTCATTCTCAGGAGGGTCCACCAAATTGCAAATCAGACTCCATCCCTCAGAAAAGCTTTCCACATCCATGACACTCCACCAGATGCCGATGACACTTGCCAGCACAATCAGCACAGATAGCGTGATGATTGCGGCCCAGTGCCAGGTCTTGAGCTGGTGTTTTTGCTTCTTGCTCTTCATCGCAGCCTCTTTCTCCGGTTTCCCGGCAATAATGGCTTCAGTTTACCACAATCATTCCGTCGGCGCAAGTGTGGACATGAATAATTTACAATCCCCATTGAAATAAAAATTATCGTTTTGCGAAGTAACGCATAATCCCTTGCCTCTCCCTCTGGGAGAGTTGCCCCAGTGCGCACACTGGGGCGGAGAGGGTATATAA
>JAZQIN010000197.1:0-15721 GCA_045541155.1 Faecousia sp. | reverse complement strand
ACAGCCTGTTGGCTGTGGGCGCTCGTTATTTATTTCGGATGTTGTGTATGATGAGTAGAATAATGGTTCCAACTACCAGCAAGGCGGCAACTGGAATCGTCCAGTCACTTGAAAATAAGCTAGATATTTCGTCTTTGGGAGATGGTGCAACGAGATCCAATGAACGAATGTACATATCAATACCTCCAAAATGAAAAAATCAAAAGACCGGAACTGTATGAAAAAACATTCAAGCAAATTGCTAATAGAAATGGATTTTTTATGTACTTACCAAAGCGAAATAGTAGGAAAGCCTCTAGAGCAATGGCGCAAAGTTCTGGAAGCGTCACAGAAATTAGAAGACCAGATTCTAAGAAATAGTCATTCCAAAGCACGACCAGCGGATTAGTCAGAACATTGATGATGGCGACCAGAGCCAAATCCCATTTTCGGACATTCCAAAATAAGGCGAAAGCCAGCTCCAATACCAACGTTGCAAACAGCGAAATCAACAGGCGCTCAATCATGGTTTGACTCCAATAGAAACAGTCCCGCAGATAATAGCGAAAGGGCTACACCTATCCATGCGCTAAAGTGGACGCCGTGATAGTTAGGCAGATAACCCAAAAATAAACCAAAGGTCAGCAATCCAAAGGCGAATCCTTCATATCCCTGCAAAGAATTTGCTGCCTTACGTAGTGTGATAGGCATGGACATATTGAATAGAAATGTTGCCAACACACCTGCCATGGCGAAGTTTGGAAATGCGAACAGCAAAGCGGCGAGTAGAAGGGAAGCTGCGCCGATTCTTTTGCCTCCGAATCGGTCACCGAGAAATCCACCGGCAGCTTTACCGGCAGCGCTCAAAATGGCGGCAAGGGGGATGTATAAGCCCAGTTTCCATGGTGTTTGCATACACATTCCCACCAATGAACGGATGATTACAATTATCAGCATCAAAGCGGAAAGTGTGGGGGCGGTACGTTTGATGTTTGCTGGCGTATGTTGGTTGCTGCAACCAAGGATGATAGCAATTCCACACAGTGAAGTCAGCACAGCACCGCAGATAAGAGCGAACTTATTTCCAGCCAGAATGCTACCAAGATAGATGCCTACTGCACCCGGGGCCACGAAAATACCGAGACAGGTCATGTTTTTGTTTGCCAACAGCGCTTCACGCCCTCCGCCTACATGATAGCAAGCGTTGCCGAAACCGCACAGAATCACACGAAGTAACAGTGGCAAGGGAAGAAACGCTGCCGCAACCATCAAGATGCCGGCTAAAGCAAAGTGACGATTCCTGCCGAGAATATCTGCCAGAATGCCAATCGGCATCTGCACCGCAAAGGCCAGAAAGTTATACAGCAGGAATAATGAAGGATTACTTAATTTGGTTATTAGAATCAATGCACAGGAGAAGTCTACGAACAGGTGCCCAATGGCATAAATTGTCGCAGTACTTCTCCTGATGAAATGGGTCATTTTTGTTCCTCTTTTGCAGACTTTAGGGCTTGGGCTAGCTGATCGGGGCAGGAAGTGGATCTCATACCGCACTTGGTGCCTTCGATTCGAGCAATTACGTCATCGATGTCCATGCCATCGACCAGAGCGCCAATGCCCTTCAGATTGCCGTTGCAGCCACCAAAGAACTGAACATTGCGCACCTTGTTGTCCTCAACCTCAAAGCGAATCATTTGAGAGCATACGCCCTTGGTTTTGTAAGTGTATTCCATAATCATAATTCCTTTCTAATGAATAATATCAATCAATTTAGCGTCCACCAAATTGGCTAGATGCTCCGGAGGGACAATCATCTGGTGACCTCTGGCACCGGCGGAAACAGCGATTTCATCCCAGAGGGTGCAGGTTTCATCAATGAAGGTCGGGTATCGTTTTTTCATGCCAACGGGACTGCAACCACCACGGATATATCCGGTCAAAGACAGAAGTTCCTTGACTGCCACTAGCTCGATTTTTTTGTTGCCGCTGACTTTGGCGGCCTTTTTCAAATCCAGTTCGCAGCATACTGGGATACAAAAAACGTTGATGCCGGTTCGGTCGCCCCGTGCTACCAGCGTTTTAAATACCTGCTCCGGTGGCATCCCAACCGCCACGGCGGCATGGAGACCACTTAAATCATTTTCATCAAATTCGTAAAATGCTTCCCGGCAGGGAATCTTTGCCTGCTGAATCAGCCGCACAGCGTTGGTCTTATCTGCCATATCATCACCAATACCATTATACTTTAAATCTACTTTTGTTTCAAGAGTGAATCACATCCAAATAATCCGGTTATCCTAATATAAATCCATAAGGAGGTTCCAGATGAACGAAAAAAAGGATCCGGATATGAAAAAAGAGGAACGAGAGCAGATTATTGAGCTTGGCTCAGATATCACCAAAAGTACCGAGGGGAATATCTACACGCTGACCATCATTGGTCAGGTGGAGGGCCACCAGGTGGCGCCGGAAAATGTGAAGACGACGAAATATGAGCACGTTCTGCCGCTTTTGGCTGGCATTGAGGAAAGCGAGGACATTGATGGTCTGCTTCTGCTGTTGAATACCGTCGGTGGTGATATTGAGGCCGGTCTTGCTATTGCGGAAATGATTGCCGGAATGAAAAAACCCACGGTCTCGCTGGTCCTTGGGGGAGGCCACTCGATTGGAATTCCGCTGGCGGTCTGCACCAAAAAAAGCTTTATTACCCCAACGGCCAGCATGACCGTCCATCCGGTGCGAATGACGGGCCTTGTAGTGGGTGCGCCTCAAACTTTCCGGTATTTTCAGCGGATTCAGGAGCAAATTGCAGATTTTGTTACCAGCAATTCGAAAATTTCCCGTCAGGATTTTGAGCAATATATGATGGCAACAGGGGAAATGGCCACGGATGTGGGAACCATTCTTTACGGCAAGGAAGCGGTGGCTTCCGGTTTGATTGACAAGCTGGGTGGCTTGAGTGACGCACTGGGGGCATTGCACAGGATGATTAAAAAGGGAAAATAAAAGTGTGGAAATCCTTCGTATGATATGATATAATAAAATAGATTATATCGAAGGAGGGGAACTGCGTGCTTATCAGTACCCTGCACAAATTCATTGTTGCGCTGTTTTCCGGCTTTGCGGAATTTTTCTGCGTGCCTGGTTTTCCTCACCGGATGCTCTACGAGGTTATGACAGGCACGTCCCAGTCAGATTCGATGCTGTCACTGGTTATCCATTTTGGTTCGCTACTTGCGGTGATTATTGCTTGTAAAAAACGGATTATTTACCTGATTCGCGCAGATCGGCAGGAGCGTAATACCCGTCGCCGAAAAAATCGCCATTTGGATGTGGGTGCGATTCTTGAGATACGAATGCTCAAGGTCGCACTGATTCCGCTGATGATAAGTGTATTCTTTTACCGCCGTGGGTCATTTTTGGTGGAGGGCGTTGCGGCGTTGGCATTGACGCTGCTGCTGAATGGCTTTATTCTGTTCATTCCACGGCTTTTGCCCCGTGGTAATAAAGACAGCCGCATGATGAGTCCCATGGACAGCTTGATTATGGGTCTGGGAGGAGCACTGGCTATGATTCCTGGTGTATCCCGTATGGCTGGCCTGATTACAGGTGGTATGATTCGAGGAACGGACCAAACGAAAGTATTGGATTATGCGTTGCTTCTGTCGGTGCCGGTGCTGGTAATTCTGCTGGGATTTGATGTCTATGCGGTTATTGTCGCTAAGCTGACTGTTACTTTGGCCCAGCTTTTGATATGGCTGGTTGCTGGTGGGATAGCCTTTGGCGGTGGATATATTAGCATTTTGCTGATGCGTTTTTTATCCATACGCTCAGGCTTTCATACCCTCTGCTACTACAGCTGGGGGATGGCACTGTTTTCATTTGTTTTGTATCTCATGATTTAGGAGGTCCCCATGGCGGAAAAGAAACGTCCCTCTCAGGCGCAGAGGGCTGCCGGTGCTAAGAAACGTTCCGGCACCCAATCAAAAAAGAAGGCTCCCAGTTCAAAGGGTACATCCATCCAGAAGGTTCCGGAAAAATGCGAAAAGAAGAATCCTCCCATTCCGGTTCGTTTTTTTACATCCCTGTTTTTTATTGTGGCGTTCGTTGTATACATTGTTATGCTGCTTCGACCGGATGGTGTTGCGGTCCGCATGGTTTATCGGTTCATTTTGGGCTGCTTTGGACGTGTTGCGTTTTATTTTTCTATTCCTGCATTGCTAGCTCTGTTTTCTATCCATGCTTTCAGTGGGAAGCGCCCCGTAAAGATGCGGACCATTTGCTTGATGCTGTTTGTGCTGATTTGCGGCTGTATTTCCCATCTGTTCATCTGCGACAGCGGCCAGCTCCCCAGCGGTAAAGAATTCTTCCGTATGATGTTTGATGGCGGTATTCAGGGCACCACTGCTGGTGTGGTTTGCGGCCTAATTGGTACGGTGATGCGCTGGCTGTTTTTTGATTGGATTAGTCTGATCTTCCTTGGAATTGCGGCGGTATTTACCCTTCTGGGTGCCATGCAAATTACGGTGCCCAGCATCGTCCGTGCCATCGAGGATCGACCGAAGGCGGCATGGGAGGCTGAGCAGAAACAAATGCGCCCGGAACCGGCTTCGGTGGTGGTGAATCGAATCGCAAATAAGCGAATCGAGATGATTGAACACCATCGAAAGGCTAAGGCGGCCAGAACGAACGTTGACATTCCGTTGGATGACGAGCCCATTTCCAAACCTGCCAAGCGGCCTATTAATAAGAAAGCTCGGGATATTTTATCTCAAATTGATGACATAGAAGCTCCAGTTTCTGCGGCGGAGAACTTTGTGCAGGATGTGGACGATATTGTTTATAACAGCTCAGCAAAGACAGCACAGAAAAAGCAGGCCCCCAGACGTACCATGCCCAAGGCGGATAAAACCATGGAATCTACTGCAATCAGTGGGATGCCGCCGCTAATTCCGGACGAGGTGGATCGCTTTTCTGAGGAGCCAACGATGTCTGTGGAGCCGATTCCAATGCCGGAGCCTCCGGTGGCGGAGCCTGCCCCTGCAAAGGTAACTGCCAAGGAAGCAGCGGCCTCCGCAGCGGAGGTTGCGGCTGAGATTGCGGAGAATGCTGCTGTAGAGAAGCCAATTTATTGTTTCCCACCGCTGGAACTGCTGAAGCAATCCAGGGGCGGTGCGGCGGATGGCACGGCAGAGATGCGTGAGAACACCCGACGTTTGAATGAGACGTTGGCCAGTTTCAAAATCGAAGCGCACATTATCAATGTTACCCGTGGCCCCAGTGTGACGCGGTATGAGGTGGAACTTGAGAAGGGCGTTCGTCTGAATAAGCTGACGACGGTGGCAGATGATATCGCTCTAAGTTTGGGTGCGTCCGGTGTTCGTATTGCCGCAGTGCCCGGTAAGATTTCCGTTGTCGGCATCGAGGTGCCCAACCGAGCCGTGACCACGGTGTCCTTGCGAGAAGTCATCGGATCCACTGAATTTAATAAGGCCAAATCCAAATCCTCCTTTGCCGTGGGTAAGGACATTGGTGGCAACTGCATCGTTGGCAACATCGCAAAGCTTCCCCATATGCTGATAGCCGGTACCACAGGATCCGGCAAATCGGTTTGCATGAACTCCATCATCATTAGTCTACTGTACAAGGCAAGCCCGGACGATGTGAAGCTGATTATGGTCGATCCCAAAATGGTGGAATTGGGCATTTATAATGGGATACCCCATCTGCTCATTCCTGTGGTCACAGATCCGAAAAAGGCTGCCGGTTCGCTGCAATGGGCGGTGACGGAAATGATGCGCCGATACAAGGCTATGTCTGACGCTGGTGTTCGGGACTTGGAATCTTACAATTCCATTGTAGAGGCGGAGGAAGAAGGCTCCAAGCTGCCGCAGGTGGTTGTTATTATCGACGAGTTGGCGGACCTGATGCTTGTGGCAGCGAAGGAAGTGGAAGAATCCATTTGCCGTATCGCTCAGATGGGCCGTGCAGCGGGCATCCATCTGGTCATTGCGACTCAGCGTCCGTCTGCAGATGTTATCACCGGCCTGATGAAGGCGAATATTCCTTCCCGCATTGCGTTCTCCGTTGCGTCCGCAATGGAATCTCGGATTATTCTGGATACGCAGGGTGCGGAGAAGCTGGTTGGACGGGGCGATATGCTGTTTGCGCCTATTGGCAGCGGTAAACCGTTGCGTGTGCAAGGTTGCTTTGTCAGTGACCCTGAGGTGGAGGCCGTTGCCAACTATGTGAAGGATAATTACATTACATCCTATGATCAGACGGTCATGGAAGAAATCGAAAAGAAGGCTATGCAGACCGGAAATGCAAAGGCTTCGGTTGCCGCTGCAGATGTTGATTCCAATGCTGAGGAACTGGATGGAGATGAGATGTTGCCGGCTGCGGTGGATGTGATTTTGGAGACCGGACAGGCTTCCGTATCCATGCTTCAGCGGCGATTGAAGCTTGGCTATGCTCGTGCGGCACGAATCGTTGATGAAATGGAAGAAAAGGGAATCGTTGGTCCCTTCCAGGGTAGTAAGCCCCGGGCAATCCTTGTGACGAAGGAGCAATGGGCCGCTATGAAGGGCGGCACCCCTGTGGAGACGGAAGGGGAAGTGTTTGACGAAGATTCACCGTAATATCATTGAATTTTCTATTTTCCTCTTTACAGTGACGGGATTTTGGGCTATAATATATCGGAATGTTTTGGATATTGGAGTGTAGACTGCCATGAATATTGAATTTGACAGCTATAAGCAAAAACTGAACGATTGCAGACCGGCATTGGAGGGCCTGGCGGCCTCGCTGAATATCGAGGGCCTCAAAAATGAGCTGGAGCGTCTCCATGCCATGCAGGAGGCCCCCGGGTTCTGGGATGACCCCGAAAAAAGTCAAAAAATCGTGGTCAAGACTCGTCACGCTGAGAATAAAATCGAGCGCTATGAGAAGATGGTGGCATCGTGGGATGATTTGATGACCATCTGCGAAATGGCTGCCGAGGAAGATGACGATTCCATGCTGGATGAATTGAAAGAGGGATATACGGCACTGACGACCGAGATGGAATCCTGCCGACTGGAGACACTTCTCACCGGAAAGTATGATAAGAATAATGTAATCATGAGCTTTCAGGCTGGTGCCGGTGGCACGGAGGCGCAGGATTGGGCGCAAATGCTGTACCGGATGTATACCCGTTGGGCGGAGAGCCATGGGTTTACCTACAAAATCATGGACTACCAGGAGGGCGACGAAGCTGGCTTGAAATCCGCCTCAATTATGATTGAGGGCGAAAATGCCTACGGTTTTCTGAAAGGGGAGAGCGGTGTTCATCGACTGGTTCGTGTTTCCCCCTTCGATGCCAATGCTCGCCGTCAGACTTCCTTCTCTGCCATTGAAGTTATCCCTGAAATTGAGGATGATTCTGAAGATTTTGAGATTCGCCCCGAGGATTATGAGATGCAGGTGTTCCGTTCCTCCGGTGCCGGTGGTCAGCACATTAATAAAACGTCCTCTGCTGTCCGTCTGATTCATAAGTCTGGCATTGTCGTTTCCTGTCAGACAGAGCGAAGCCAGTTCCAGAATAAGGAGACCTGTTTGCGAATGCTACGCAGTAAGCTTGTTGAGATTCGTGAACGTGAGCATTTGGCCACTATTGCCGATATCAAGGGTGTGCAGCAAAAAATTGAATGGGGTAGCCAGATTCGTAACTATGTGTTCATGCCCTATACGCTGGTGAAAGATACTCGTACCGGTTGCGAAACCTCCAACGTCAACGGCGTCATGGATGGAGCGTTGGATCCCTTCATTGAAAGCTATTTGAATTGCCTCGCTACAGGAAATTGGGTGCAGAAATAATCAAATTAGTACTTGAAATCTGGCGTAAGATGTGATAAGATAGTACAGCTATGTGTAAAATGCGCTTTTAAGCGTGATATCGTTAAAGCCGCAAGGGCGGAGGGAGGTTATTGAGATGTTGAAGAACGTTCTGACTATTCTGGAGCTGATTTCCAGCATTGCGCTGATTGTCATTATTCTGCTGCAGTCCGGCAAGGAGGCTGGTCTGGGTGCGATTTCTGGCAATTCTGAGACCTACATGGGTAAGAACAAGACCGGTTCTCTGGACCGGAAGCTGGCCTCCTTCACCAAGTGGATTGCGCTGGCGTGGGTGCTGCTGACTCTGTCCCTGCATCTGGTTAAGTAATTTATTCGTGCGTTTCGAGGCAGAGGATTTCCTCTGCCTCGTTCGTCTTTCTGGAAGGAGAAATGGTTATGGATGCTGTTAAACTGGCAGGGCTTGCTCCTACAAGTGTTTTCCGGTATTTCGAGGAGATTTGTGCCATTCCGCATGGTTCGGGTAATACCAGACAAATCAGCGAGTATCTGGTGTCATTCGCTAAATCCCATGGCTTGCGCTTTGTGCAGGATGAACTGAATAATGTGATTATTTTTAAAAATGCTTCCGCTGGATATGAGACACATCCTCCGGTGATTATTCAGGGGCATATGGATATGGTCTGCGACAAGGATGCGGACAATCCTATTGACATGGATACGCAGGGGCTGGACGTGACACATAAGGATGGCTGGGTGTTTGCCAGAGGGACCACTCTGGGTGGCGATGACGGCATTGCGTTGGCCTACGGACTGGCACTTTTGGCAGATGATGATACTCCTCATCCGGCGCTGGAATGTGTATTCACCGTAGATGAGGAAACCGGTATGGAAGGGGCCACAGGAATCGACCTTTCCAAATTGCAGGGCCGGACGCTTCTGAACATTGACTCTGAAGAGGAAGGCATTTTTACAGTTTCCTGCGCTGGAGGTGCAAAAGCTACCATTTCTATGCCGGTTTCTCGCCGTGCGGTCTATGGTCCCTGTGTGAAGCTGACTGTAGATGGTCTGCAGGGGGGGCACTCAGGTGTTGAGATTCACAAGAACCGGGCCAATGCAAATAAGGTCATGGGTGAGTTTCTCAGTCGAATTCAGCAGCTTATGCCGCTGTGCCTTACAAAGCTCTCCGGTGGTGCCAAGGATAATGCCATCGCCCGTTCCTGCACGGTGACGCTTGTTGCCATGGGTAGCCATATTGAGCGAATTAATGATGTGGCGGCGCAGCTGCAGATGGAGATACGAGAGCGTTACGACGAACCGGATGCGGTGATTTTTGGAGATGATGTGGATGCGTTTGGTGGAAATGCACTTTCCACACAGGACAGCGCAAAGGTGATTGGTTTGCTTTGTTCCGCGCCGAATGGTGTGCAGGCGTGGAGTCAGGATATTCAGGGACTGGTACAGACCAGCTTAAACCTTGGCATTGCAAGTTTGGATAAGGATGCGCTGCGGTTGACTTTTGCAGTTCGCAGCTCCGTTAATCAGGAAAAACAGGAGCTTCTGCAGCAATTACAGCAGTTGGCTGCGTTCAATGATGCCAACTATAGTCAAATGGGGGACTATCCAGCGTGGGAATATCGGAAGGATTCTGCTTTGCGTGAGACTATGGTCCAGGTCTATCAGGAGCTATTTTCCGCAGATCCGCAGGTGGTTGCAATCCATGCCGGACTGGAGTGCGGCATTCTGTGCGACAAGCTACCCGGACTGGACTGCGTGTCCATCGGGCCCAATATGCGTGATATCCATACCAGTCGTGAACGGTTGGAAATCGCTTCTGTTGAACGGACGTGGCGGTTTCTGCTTTCAGTGTTGAAGAAGCTATAAATTTAGGTGACCTGCCTTGGCAGGTCACCTTCTGCGTATCAGGCCATGAATCCAATGCAGATCCTCTTTGCGCAGTACTCTCAGAATCGTCAGGCTGCATATGAAAAGAATCAAATAAGCGGCGGCACGGAGTGGGGGAGAACGTAAAAAACTGGATACCCAAACGGACCCGACTCCTCCAATCAACATGTAAAGTGGAGTGCGGATAGAGAGATGTTCTTTTGTGATTCGAAGAAGTCGCTGTAGGCTGAGTAAAAAGTTTACCACATGGGTCACGAGAAAGCTGACAAAATACCCGGTAATCCCGTATTTGGGAAGCAGAATGAATAGAAACACAATATCCATGGCGGAAGTTAGGATGTTGTAACGCACACTGGCTTTTTGCTGCCCAAGGCCCTTTATCATGGCATCGGTGACGATATCGCAGTATAGCATTACAGTCAGCGGTGCAAACCAGCGCAGATATATTCCGGCCTGTGCGCTTCCATAAAGTGAAAGACAAAGCTCCGGCGCTATTAGCAGCATGATTCCGCCGCATATCATCCCGTAGAGCATCGCCACTCGGAGGCTGCGGTGCATCAGATAGGAGATTCTTTTTCGGCTTCCGGCGGCATTGCACCGTGCCATTTCGGGAATCAGTAGTTCCGTCAGGCCGAAAAGAATTGCGGCAGGAAACATCAGAACCGGAAACACCATGCCGCAGACTGTGCCGAATAGTGCCAAAGGGTCAGCGGTTCCGTGGAATAATGCCAACCGTTTCGGAACCATCAAATTCTCCAAGGTGGAAATGCCGGCCTTCAAATCATCTGCCAGCGCCAGCGGAATTGCAGCATTCCCAATACGTTTGCCGATGGCGATGCGTGGCACATGACGATTTTTCTCCCGGTTCCGCAGGATTGTAAGGCAAAGAAGTGTCAGTATGGCACCGGTACCACTTCCCAGCACTACAGCCTGACAGGCCTTTGATGAATCGTGCCCCGCCCATTGCGTCAGGGCTAAAACAGTGCATAGCATGGAACAGCCTTGTTCCGCCACTTCTACCGCAGCAAGAGTGCCAATATGATTCGCAGCGGTGAAGTATCCGGTCATGACACCGGTCAGGCAATTGACCGGGAGGAATGCGGCGAACAGCCTGATTGCATCCGCCGTACGAATATCACCGACCCAGCTTTCCGCAATTTGGGGAGAAAATATATATAAAAGGGCGGCAACGGTACCGCTACAAATTATGCTATATATAAAGGCACCAGACAGTACCCAGAGCACATTACCCGAACGGCGCTTTCCCAACTCCTCTGCGGTCAGATACATGGTGGCAGTACGAATGCCGGCGATACCGGCGGTCATGGCCAGACCGCCTACAGACAGAACCAATTGCAGTAATCCAATGCCGGTGGGTCCGATTTTTCCAGACAGATAGACCTGAAAAGTTGTGGAAACCATTCTCAAAAGTAGGTTCACGCCGGTCAACATCAGGGCATTATAGAAAATTGGTATTTTTCGGCGCATGAAATCCCCCCTTGTCCATACATGATATGTGGACAAGGGGGGATTAGAACAGTTTATGGATTGAATTCCCTGCACCAGATAGTCAGGGGACATTCGGCGCATTTCGGGTTACGGGCTGTGCAGCAGTCCCGTCCGAACAGTACAATTCGGTGGCAGAAGTCGGAACTTTCGTCAGCCGGCAAAATGGCCCGGAGTTGTTTTTCGACCTTTTCCGGGTCTTTTCCCTGCGAAAGGCCTAAGCGACCGCAAATCCGGATGCAATGGGTGTCGCAGACAACACTGCCCGGCGCTCCGTAAAGGTCTCCCAAAAGCAAATTAGCGGTCTTTCGGCCTACGCCAGGCAGGCGAAGAAGCGCCTCCATGGTGTCCGGGACTCTGCCGCCGTAGTCCGTCAGTAGCATTTGACAGGCGAGGACGATGTCTCTGGCTTTATGCTTGTAAAAACCGCAGGAATGCACCAACTTTTCGACATCAGCAATATCCGCCGAAGCCATGGCCTCCAGCGTTGGGTAGGTGGAGAAGAGGGCCGGTGTCACCAGATTGACTCGGGCATCGGTACATTGGGCGGATAGCCGCACAGCAATCATTAACTCGTAATCCTTCTCGTAGTGGAGGGCGCAAGGAGCATCGGTATATCTTTTTTTTAAAACCTCAATGATGGCATCCACTTTTTCTTTCATGGGACAGCCTCCTTTGGGAGAATAAGTATACTATTCCGGATCGTCTAAAAGTTGGGCGCTGAGAGCGGATATCTCGTAGGCCACACGCTGTTCGGGACCGCTCTCTGTTAGCTTGGTGTAGGTACGGCTTTGGAGTCGACCACAGATGCGAATCTCGTCACGGGTGTGACAGGTGGCGATTTCTTGCGCCGTTCTGCCCCATAGGATGCAAGGGAGATAATCGGCACGGTGAAAGTTTCTAGGAATCGCAAGCATGACATCGCAGATTTCACGACCAAGAGGCGTTCTGCGGTAGGTAGGCTCTCGGCACAGCGGACCTTCCAGCATCACGTCGTTCACCGCATCTCCGTCCTCGGAGGTGATTGTCATTGCAAATACAAAAATCAACAGCCTCCGAATACCATCCACTCGGACATTATGAGAACGAATCTGACCAGTTACGGCAAGCATTTGACCGCCGAATAAATCAATTTCGTTGAGCAGACGTTCTTCGGCGATGATTGGCAAGCAGTCCACTGTGCCGGAGAGACGGGGGACCTCCAATGTAAAGCGGTAAAATTTTCGCCCGTGGTTTTCATGAGAGAATTCCGGTAATGTAGCCAGCTCGCCCCGGAGGGATATGATGTTCGTCGAATGTTCCATAGTACCACCTCAATTTCAGATGTATGAAACATTCTATGGGGGCAGGCTTGTTGAAAGAACAGAAATTGTCTTTGAATGATATTTTGACCTGCGCTTTTTCTGTATGCTTGATAGCACTACAAAAATTCCTAATGTCAGCGTTTGTCGTGACGACCTCTTTTCTTTTGTACGAGAGGACGCTTTGATACGGTTTTTTTGGGCGGAGGTGCTAAGGGCTTGCCTTGCTTAGGCGGAACTGCTCGAATTAGGCACTTAGGCCCCGATCCAATCAAATCTTCACGATGCGCTTTCAGCAGCGCTTCCTTGACAAGATAGTAGTTCTTTGGATTGCGATACTGTATCAGCGCACGCTGCATTGCTTTTTCATGGGGATCAGTGGGGACATAGACCCTCTCCATCGTCCGTGGGTCAAGTCCGGTGTAGTACATGACTGTGGAAAGGGTAGAGGGAGTGGGGTAGAAATCTTGCACCTGCTCTGGGTTGTAGCCCATCTCACGAATATACTCTGCCAGTTCAATGGCTTCTTTCAATGTAGAACCTGGATGGCTGGACATCAGGTAGGGAACCAGATATTGGTTCATCCCGTATTGTTTGTTCAGAGCAAAGTATTTGTCTACAAATTTGTTGTAGACTGCATTTCGAGGTTTACCCATCCGTGACAGCACCGCATCCGAGACGTGTTCCGGTGCAACCTTTAGTTGTCCGGAAATATGGAACTGTACCAGCTCTTTGAAGAAGGTATCTTTCTTGTCCGCAAGCAAATAATCGAATCGAATACCACTGCGTACAAAAACTTTCTTGACTCCGGGAATCTTTCGCAGCTTCCGAAGGAGTGCGACGTAATCAGAATGATCTGCCTTCATATTTTTGCATGGGGTTGGGTAGAGGCACTGACGACCGCCGCATGCCCCCTTGGTTAGCTGCTTCTCGCAGGCTGGATTCCGGAAATTGGCAGTTGGTCCGCCAACATCGTGGATGTAGCCTTTGAAATCCTTGTCCTTGACCATAATCTCAGCTTCGGCAAGAATGGATTCGTGGCTGCGAGTCTGGATAATACGGCCCTGATGAAAGGTTAGCGCACAGAAAGAGCAGGCACCGAAGCAACCCCGGTTACTGACTAGACTGAATTTGACCTCCTCAATGGCAGGAACGCCACCAGTTTTTGCGTAGGAGGGATGCCATGTGCGCATATAGGGCAAGGCATAGATTGCGTCCATTTCCTCGGTGGTCAGGGGCTTTTGGGGAGGATTTTGAACGATATATTCCTTGCCGTATGGCTCCGCCAGGCGCTTGGCGGTGAATGGGTCGCAGTTTCCATACTGAATCTTAAAAGACTCTGCATATCTACGCTTGTTTGTCTTCAATTCGTCGTAGGATGGCAGCAAAATAGTAGGGAAACTGTCATCTAGATGGGATGTTTTGAACACAGTACCGTCGATATAGCTGATATCTTTCACGTCCATGCCGGCGTTTAATGCGTCAGCAATTTCTACTATGCTATTTTCGCCCATGCCGTACATTAATAAATCCGCCTGAGCATCCAAAAGAATGGAGCGTTTTAGGCTCTCAGACCAGTAATCATAGTGGGCCAGTCGACGCAGACTTGCTTCGATTCCTCCAATTAGGATGGGGACATCTTTATAAGTTTGGCGAATTAGATTGCAATAGACAATGGTAGCATAATCCGGGCGCTTGCCCATCACACCGCCGGGAGTAAAGGCATCGACTTTGCGTTTGTGCTTGGTGACGGAATAATGGTTGACCATGGAGTCCATATTTCCGCCGGATACCAGAAAGCCCAGACGGGGACGGCCATAGATGTCGATGGACTTTGGATTTTTCCAGTCGGGCTGGGAGATAATGCCAACGCTATAGCCATGACTTTCCAGCACACGGCTGATGATGGCATGACCAAAGGAAGGATGGTCTACATACGCATCACCGATGACATACACAAAGTCACACTGGTTCCAGCCTCGGTCGAGCATATCCTGCTTGCAGATAGGAAGAAAGTTCATCGCTTACCTCCGAAGTTGTTTTTTGTTAGTATAACATTTTTTTCGTAAAAAGGGAAGAGGTATAAAAAAGTTGTTGACAAATATCGATACATGTGTTAATATATCCAAGTCGCCGAGATTCGGTGGCAATATGGGCGAGTGGTGGAATTGGTAGACTCGCTAGATTCAGGTTCTAGTGTTCACTGCGGACGTGCGGGTTCAAGTCCCGCCTCGCCCACCAAAGAGACAGTCGAAAGGCTGTCTCTTTTTTTGCCAGTCTAGCCTTGACAAAACGGTTAGATACCCCTGATTATCCAATAAAAACGGAAAATCAGGGGCTTTTTTTATACTCTGCGGTCAGTCTTACTTGTTTGTAACTGTTATCACCCATTTCCGTCGGTCATGTCGGCAGCCGGGCGGCAGAGGGGGTATTCACTGAAAGAATAGAGGTAGTGCTTGCTAAGTAATATGAAATTTGGCTTGTAAATTCTTACCAATGGTGATATAATGGGTGTAACTCATAGTGGGACAATTGTTTCTTACAGGAAGCTACGAAAACGATGGAGGATGGTAAAGAAATGTTATTATTTGTCTGCTTGATGTGCATAGAAATAATGTCCATAATGGTATAAACTGGAATGTGTCGATATTCACCATTCCTTACGGTTTAATATACGCCTATTGGTATAGGTGATAAATAATACGAGGAGGTTTGTTATGAGCAAGCGAATTACATCAATCGTCTTGTGTTTTGTCATGCTCATCAGTTTGGTAGCCGCCGCTGTCCCTGTTTCTGCAGCCGGTACTACCAGCTTCAAGATGACTGCTGATAAGACCGAGGCAAAGCCGGGTGATACCATCACCTACACCGTCGGTATGGGTGCTGTTGAAAACATTTACGGCATCAAGCTGAAGCTCGTTATTCCCGAGGGTCTGACCTATGTTGAGGGCTCCGGCAAGGCAACAGCTGGCCTGCAGTCTCTGATGAACGCTTATAGGGTAGAGTTCACTGAGTCCACCAAGGTGTTCGTTGGTTCCTGTGACTACACCAGCGCTTCTGATACCGTGCTGATGCAGTTCCAGTGCACCGTCGACGCTGATGCTACCGGCTCTCTGGAGGTCACCTTCGAAATCGACCCCGAGAACATCTTCGATCAGGACTACGAGAACATTGACTACACCGTTACCACCGCTCCC
>JAZQIN010000196.1:0-2197 GCA_045541155.1 Faecousia sp. | reverse complement strand
TGTCCACAAAGGAAACGTATCCGGAAAGCTCCTCGCTTTCGGCAACCAGCGTGGGGAAATAGCCGGACTGGAGCTGAATTGCGCCGACGATATCCTTAAACGCCTGCTCCAGCTCCTCAGACAGACTTGCGCCGGTTCCATCCGCCGCAAAATACTGATCCACATAGTTCTCATCCAGTGCGGCATTGATCTTGGTTACTTTTCTGGCCGGCGTTCTTCCGGAGGCCGCCTGCACAGTCAGCGTGTCATCGGTATCCAGCTGGTTGTACTGGGTCCAGAAATCTCCCAGCGCCGTGCTGGCCTTGGGATTGGCCGGATCGAGAACGCCAACAGCCACACTGTCATCACCCAGTCCCAGACCCAGCGTATAAAGCAGCGCATCGGACTGATACTTTTCTTCGATCTGAGCCTTTGCGTAGGACGCAGTAAGCTGGCTGACAAAGCCCAGCGCCGCATTGGTATAAGTTCCGTCACCCAGATTGATTGTGCCGGGAGCGGTGAAGGATGTGCTGCCCACAGTGGGCGCACCGTCCGACATCAAAACCAAAACAGGCTTGCGATGGAGGGTGCCCATCACAGGGTCATCTACTGTGATCTTGTTGTCTGCGGCGGTAAACTCATTCATAGCGGTGATAATACCCTTCTGAATATAGGTACCACCAACCACCGTTTTCGACTTTGCCGCTGGTTTATTGGATGTGCCCTCATAGACCACATCCTTGTCCAGCGCAACGGTTTCCGTCGAATTCCGCTTGGTGTAGCTCAAATACTTTCCATCTTTGCCTGTGCTATAGCGCCCCAGGGGCAAAACGAGAACCGCATCGCCGGCGCTGGTGGCGCCGCCCTGGGTGGAGGGGCCGGAATAGAGAACCACGCCCACACGGTTGTATTTGTTAGCAGTGAGGAGTGTGGCAATGCTCTCGTTGGCCGCTGTCACCAATGCGTTGGCCACATTGTTGTTGTCTTCGTTCATGGAACCGCTGACATCCAGCACCAGCATGGTGTCGGTGGGAACATTGGCCTTGCCGGTAATATTCCTGTTAGCGGCCATTGCGGACAATGCCACAAGGAAGCTGTTGGGATCATCCTGCGACAGCAGACCGCCGAAGGCCGTCGCATTGGTAAACACCGATTTGTCCATCCAGACACCACCGGCGTTTTCTGTGGAGATCTCCCCGGTGATGGGGAAGAAATCCTTCCAGCTGTCCATGGTGGAGGGATCTGCCAGCCGATTGCCGTTGGCATCGGCCGCTAAGGCCAGCGGCGCAGCCAGCGGCAGCATGGTCACCAGCATTGCAAACACAAGAAAAAAAACTTGTGATGCGTTTGGAAATACGTTTTTTCGTTGTCATTGAAATGGCCTCCTTCTAAAATCTCTTTTCATCCTGTCACGAAATTCAGGCAATACATGGTTTTGATTCCTCGCCCGTCCCTTGCTCATATTCACCAGGGGGCGCATCCTTTCCGCAGATCCCAATGTCATCTCCGGGATGCCGATAATGGATGCAGTCACAGCAGCAGTCCCCAAGAACCATGGGATTTGCTGCCTCATAATAGTCACAGGGGTCCTGAATGGCTGTCACCAGCCGCCTGCCGTCCTGCGTGTACAGCTTTTGTTCGTTCAGGTCAGGATAAACCACCACCGGCTCGCCGGTTTTTCTTTCGTAATCGGCGTAGTATCCGAAGCGGAGTTCAAAGGTGAACCTGTCAATTTTGATGGTTTTATACAAATCCCCTTCCTTGGGCGGTCCGTTGGTTGCTGACATATTCCCCCTCCTTTGTCCTTCTGTCTATGACAACAGTATAAAGGAAATAGGAAAAAATATCATCCTACCCCACCGGGGAAATGAGTGCGAATTGTTAATCCGGTTTTTCCATGCCACCTCCATCGTCATCCATCTTTTTGGATGGGTGCCCCCTTGCCGGCAGAGGGGTAATTTCCAGTAAATCCGCTTTTTTCCGGTCTTCGCCCCATAACATCCAGCGTTTTGACGCTGGATAGAAGAAGGCAGCATCCAGCGTTTTGACGCTGATTGCCGTCTGCCCATTAACACGCTAAATTGTTGTTTACTGTAGGGACCGGCCTCCGGACGGTCCGGAACGATTTTGGGGTTCGATACCCCAAAATCGTTAATTCGCAACGTTTTTTTGCCGCTTCGCGGACGGACCGTCGAGGACGACGGTCCCTACAATTCAA
>JAZQIN010000195.1:0-8515 GCA_045541155.1 Faecousia sp. | reverse complement strand
TACATACATGACAACGTTCTAACATTGCATCACTGTAAGCACAGGATTTTTCACCATATAATGTCTGGAAAGTAAGAGTTTCTGCTCCGTCTGCCATTTCAGCACCGGATACAGCGGTAACACCCTTGATGCCAAGGTCCTTTACCTTTTCGATACTTACTTTACCCATACAGCCAACACCAACGATGTATGCCTTTTCGCGGTCTACACGGTGTTCTTTGATGAGCTGGTTAAAGCTGTAGGTATCACATGGCTTTAAGCAAATCATGGTCTTGCCTTCTAACTTGGAAGCCTCAATCATGTACTTGCTCAGGTTGGCCCCGCAGAAGCCATTATACACGAACTCGCTCAGTTCGTCGGCATTGCTAAAGAAGGCAGGCTCCACGTCCCAGACGTTTTCGCCCTTGCGCCAGCCCAGAACACGGGCAACTTCGCCGCTTTCCAGCAGCGCTTTGGCTCTATTGATCAATTCTTGCATCTCAGATCCCCCAATCTCACATTCGGGCCAAGGGAGCGAACCTTTTCCACGAAGCTGTTCATGGTCTCGGAGAACTTCACGCCCTCGGCGGCGCTGACCCACTCCACACGAGTACGTCCATTTTCCACGCCCAGATAGTCCAGCATGCTAAACAGCAGCGTCATCCGGCGACGGGCATAATAGTTGCCGGTGGAGTAGTGGCAGTCGCCGGGGTGGCAGCCACAGAGGATCACGCCGTCCGCACCCTTCTCAAAGGCACGGAGGATGAACATGGGGTTGACCCGGCAGGAGCAGGGCACCCGGATGATCTTCACATCCGCAGGGTAAGCCAGTCGGCTGGAGCCGGCCAGATCCGCACCGGCGTAGCTGCACCAGTTGCAGCAGAACGCCACGATCGTGGGGCGGAAATCATTATTTATCGACATATTGCATCCACCTCCGCGAGAATTTGTCTATTGGAGAAGCCCTGCAGATCCATGGCACCACTGGGACAGGCAACGGTACAGGCACCGCAGCCCTGACACAGCGCACTATTGACCACCGCCACACGGCGATCCTCACGGATGCCATGGTCGTTGATGAGCTTCGTTTCGTAGGTGATGGCACCATAGGGGCACACATTGGCACAGGTAGAGCAACCGTTACACAGCAGCTCATCGGCCTTGGCGGTACAGGGATTGGTCTTGAGCTTATCCTTGGCAAGCAGGCCAATGACCTTTACCGCCGCGGCACCGGCCTGGGCAACCGTCTCCGGAATGTCCTTGGGGCCTTGGCAGACGCCGGACAGGAACACACCAGCCGTGGGAGATTCCACAGGACGCAGCTTGGGGTGCGCCTCGGTGAGGAAGTTGTTGGTATCAATGGAGGCTGTCAGCATGGTGGCAATCTTACGCACATCGGGGTTGGGCTCGATGGCGGTGGCCAGAACCACCATATCCGCCTTCTTCATAATCTGCTTCTGATCTAAGAGGTCAACGCCCTGCACCAGCAGGCTGCCGTCGGGCTGGGGAATGACCTTACCCACCTGACCCTTGATATAGTTGACACCGTAGTCCTCCACCGCACGGCGGTAGAACTCATCGAAGTTCTTGCCGGGGGTACGGACGTCAATATAGAACACGGTCACATTGGTATCGGGGTACTTATCCCGAATCAGCATGGCGTGCTTGGCGGTGTACATACAGCAAATCTTGGAGCAGTAGGGCTTGCCACGGTCGTCGGAGCAGCGGCTGCCCACGCACTGAATGAACACGATTTCCTTGGGTGCCTTGCCGTCGGACAGACGCTCCAGATGACCCTTGGTGGGGCCGGCAGCGTTCATGACACGCTCCAGCTCCAGAGAGGTAATCACGTCCTTGCTCTGACCATAGGCGTACTCGCCGTAGTTGTCCAGCTTGATGGTATCGAAGCCGGTGGCAACCACGATGGCACCATAGTTCTCGGTGATGATCTCGTCCTGCTGGGCATAGTTGATAGCGCCGGCCTGACAGACCTTTTCGCAAACACCGCACTTGCCGGTCTTGAACTTGATGCAGGCGGTGGTGTCGATGACCGGCACGTTAGGAATCGCCTGTGCGAAGGGGGTATAGATGGCAGAACGGTTATTCAAACCTCTGTTGAACTCGTTGGGAGTCTTCTTAGAGGGGCACTTCTCCTGACAGACACCGCAGCCGGTACACTTGGTGATATCCACCATGCGGGCCTTCTTGCGGATATCTACCGTGAAGTTACCCACGAAGCCGGAGACCTTCTCCACCTCGGAATAGGTATGGATGGTGATGTTCTCATGGGCTGCTGCCTCCACCATCTTAGGGGTCAGGATACAAGCGGAGCAGTCCAGCGTGGGGAAGGTCTTATCCAGCTGGGACATCCGACCGCCGATGGAGGGGGTCTTTTCCACGATGTCCACCTTGTAGCCGGCATCGGCAATATCAATAGCGGTCTGGATACCGGCAATACCGCCGCCGATGACCAGCGCACGCTTGGTGACCATGCTCTCGCCGGCCTGCAACGGTGCGTTCAGATGCACCTTGGCAACAGCAGCACGCATCAGGATGGTAGCCTTCTCAGTGGCCTCCGCCATATCCTTATGAATCCAGGAGCAATGCTCACGGATGTTGGCAATCTCCACCATGTAGGGGTTCAGGCCGGCACGTTCGGCAGCCTTACGGAAGGTGGCCTCGTGCATTCTGGGAGAGCAGGAACAGACCACGATACCGGTCAGCTTCTTCTCCTCCACCGCCTGCGCAATCCGGGACTGTCCAGCCTCGGAACACATATAGGGATAATCTTCTGCGTGGACGACACCCTGCTCCAGCAGAGCCATCTCCACGACCTTTTTCACATCCACCGTAGCAGCGATGTTACTGCCGCAGTGGCATACAAATACGCCAATTCTTTGCAAGGCACTCACCTCCGGTACTTTCTAAAGGCGCTCATGAGCAGCTGCTGGGGCGTTTCATCGTCCAGCAGTTCGGGGATCTCGTCGGGGGACAGGTACTCCTGCCCTCTTTGGCGGACCACCACCTGCCGTGCCGCGTCGATCAGCTTACCGGGCTTCACGCCACGGGGGCACCGCTCCACACAGGCAAAGCAGCTCAGGCACTTATACAAGGACTTGGAGGCAGTCAGCGCCTCGATGTCCTCATTGATGACATAGGAAACAAATTGGTGGGGCTTGATGTCCATCTCGTTGTAGGAAGGGCAGGATGCGGAGCACTTGCCGCACTTCATGCACTTCAAAGGGTTCACGCCGGAAATTTCTTTAATCAGTTCAGCCTGCTTGTTCACAGCGCACCCTCCTTCACACCCAGAGCCTCCGCCAGAAGCTCGGTAAAATAGACCACAGGCAGCTTGCCACTCTTGTTCAGATTGTACTTGCACAGCGGGCAGGCCGTTACCAGGCACTCCGCCTCAAAGCCGGCGGCGCTTTCGGTAATCTTATCGCACATGGACGTAGCCAGTTCCTTTTCTTTTAGGCTGATGTAGCCGCCGCAGCATTCGTTGCGGTAGGGGTAAACCACCGGTGTAGCACCGATGGCACGGATGAAGTCCTCCAGAATGGTGGGATTCTCCGCATTGTCGAAGGCCATCACATCACTGGGGCGCAGCAGCAGGCAGCCGTAGTAGGCACCAATCTTCCGTCCGGTCAGAGGGTTGACCACCTTCTTCTTCAGCTCGTCGAAGCCCACACGGTCACGGAGCACCTCAAGGAAATGCAGCACCTTGGTCTCGCCCTTGTAAGGCTCGTCAAGCTGCATATAATTGTTGGCTCGATTTTGTGTATCTTCCACATTCGCCATGTCGTCATTGACACGCTTGAGCACATGGTAGCAAGCGGAGCACACCGCCACCAAATCCTGCCCCTTCTCCTTTGCGGCGTTCAGGGCACGGACGGAGGGCAGCTTGCTGGCGATTTCATCGCCGCCCAGCGGATACACACCGCCGCAGCACTGCCAGTTTTCCAGTTCTTCCAGCGTGAAACCCAACGCCTCGGCAGAACGTCTGGCATAGGTATCCAGATCCTTGGCCTTGGTGCGCAGGGTGCAGCCGGGATAATAGCTGTAAGTCATATCGATTCACCTTATATTTCAAGATTTTTGATAACTTCTTTCAGGGCGTTGGCGCTGGCCTGAAGCTTTAGGATCTCATCGTAGGTCAGCTTGGCAGGCACCTTGCCCTTGACTCCCTCGGGGCCGATGATGGTCATGGTGGACAGGCACACGTCCTCGATGCCGTACTCGCCGTGCATCATGGAGGACACGGTGCTCACAGAATCATATGCCGCCACAAGGGAGTTGCAGATCTTATTGACAGAAGCAGACACCGCATAGAAGGTGGCACCCTTCTTGGCGATGATTTCGCCGCCGGACTTGCGAACGTACTCCAGCGTCTTGTCCGGGTCCACACGCTCTGTGACAACACCCTTCTTAATCATCAGATCCTCGTAGTCACTGAGGGCACAGCCGGAGATGTCGGCGATGGACCAGGGCACGAAGGAGGTATCGCCGTGCTCGCCGAAGACGTAGGCATGAATGTTCTTCTGGGCCACGCCAAAGTGCTTGCTCAAGTCGTAGCGCAGACGCGCGGTATCCAACACCGTACCAGAACCGATGATTTGATTCTCAGGCAGGCCGGAAATCTTGGTGAACACATAGGTCATGATATCCACCGGATTGCTGACGATCACATATAGGGCATTGGGTGCCACGGACACGATTTTGGGGGTAATCTGCTTGAGAATGTTCACGTTGGTCTGAGCCAGCTCGATGCGGGTCTGACCGGGCTTGCGGCCGACACCGGAGGTGATGATGACGATGTGAGAATCCTTCGCATCCTCATAGTCACCGGCCACCACGGAGATAGGCTCCCGGAAGCTGGCACCCTGCACGATGTCCATGACCTCGCCCTCAACCTTTTCCTTGTTGATGTCGATTAGGACAATCTCAGAGGCGATGGTGCCAAGGGACAGGGTGTACGCAATGGTGGCGCCCACATTTCCGGCGCCGATGATGGTCACTTTTCTGCTCATAAACTGGCTCCTTTCGTTCCGCCGATGGCGGAAGGGATTTACATAGTAAATGGGTAGGCAATTATCGATATTTCCCTATCGATACTCCAACTATTATATTATTTTTCGATAAAAAAAGCAAGCCTTATTTCGAATCAGACTGTATACAAAAATCCATGCAACATCAACACATTTTGTGGATTCTGTTCAATCCTTTTTGATGTAATAAATTACCGTTTGCAATAGATGACATCGGCATAAAAAGGGCGTGCCGCAAAAGCGGCACGCCCGGAGATATGCGTAGAAGTGTATTACTTCTTCTTCATGACGATGATGATGCAGGCAATGATGGTCAGGACAGACAGAGCAGACACGATGCCGCAAACCAGCAGCCAAGTGCCACTCTCTTTCTCCTCAGCAACGCCGTCCTCGCCCTTCGGGGGAGTAATGCCGTCCTCCTGAACCAGGACCACGGAGCTCAGAGCGTCCACGGTGATGGTGCCGGAAGCAGTGCCCAGAACCTCAGTACCAGCCTTCTGGCCGTTGATGTAGACGTTCCAGTCGCCAGCGGGCAGAGCCACATCAGCAGCGGTCTTGTTGGCGTTGAAGGCCAGGAAGATGTTGTTAGCAGTCTCGCCTTCCATGCCGCCCTTGACGGTGTAGGCAACGACCTTGTCAGTGCCAGTGGAAACCTCAGCCACATTGGCGTTGACTTCCTCAGCAGTGCTCAGGCGCAGAGCGGGATGAGCCTTACGGAATGCAATCAGACCCTTGTAGTACTGATAGACATCCTGATAAGCGGGATCGTCCAAATCGCTCCACTTGATGGAGTTGACCTCGTCGCCAGCGCTGTAAGAGTTCTCATTGTAGCCGGTCTCGCTCTTCGCATCGGGCTTGGAACGGAGAATCTCCTCACCAGCCTGGAAGAAGGGGATACCCTGAGCAGTCATGTAGAAGGCAGCGCCCAGCTTGTTCATGGAAACTCTCTGCTCAGCAGTAGCATCGCTGGTAACCATGGTGATGTGGTCGAACAGGGTGTTGTTATCGTGGCAGGAGATGTAGTTGATGGACTGAGAAGGAGTCTTGCACCAGTTGGGCATGCCCTTGAAGCAAGCCAGCAGCTCAGCATTGGAGGCAGCGCCGCCGGAAATGAAGCCAGCGTTGACACCGCCGTAGGTGCCACCCTTGACCAGGTTACGGATGGTATCGCTGAAGAAAGCGAAGCCGGGAACCTTCTGGGAGTTGGTCTGGGTACACAGGGTCACACCGGTCTTGGTGGTGACAGTGCCCATGGTCCAGCCTTCGCCGTAGAAGACCACGTCGGGATACTTCTCGTGGACGGAAGCCATGAGGCCATTGATGGTATCGACATCAATCAGACCGACCAGGTCGAAGCGGAAGCCATCGATGTGGTACTCGTCAGCCCAGTAGGTGACGGAGTCGATGATGTACTTGCTGACCATCAGACGCTCGGAAGCGGTATCGTTGCCGCAGCCGGAGCCGTTGGAGTTGGGACGGCTGAAGTAGCCGGGAACAATCTTGTTGAAGCAGAATGCGCCGGAGTCGTAAACGTGGTTGTAAACGACGTCCATGATGACGCTCAGGCCGGCATCGTGCATGCCCTTGACCATCTGCTTCATCTCGGAAACACGGACAGCGCCGTTATAGGGATCGGAGGAGTAGGAGCCTTCGGGAACGTTGTAGTTCACGGGATCGTAGCCCCAGTTGAAGTGGTTAGCCTCGGGATCGTCCAGAGTGGTCTCGTTGACGGAACCGAAGTCGTAGATGGGCAGCAGGTGGACATGGGTCACGCCCAGATCCACGATGTGGTCCAGACCGGTGGCCTTGCCGCCCTCGGTCTTGGTGCCGGACTCAATCAGGCCCAGGAACTTGCCAACGTTCTTAATGCCAGAGCTGGAGTCGGTGGACAGGTCACGAACGTGCAGCTCGTAGATAACAGCATCAGTGAACTTCTTGCCGGCATTGGGGTTCTTGTCATCAGCCCAGCCCTCGGGATCGGTGGCATCCAGATCGATAATCATGGAGCGCTTGCCGTTGACACCGGTGGTACGGGCATAGGGGTCAGCAGCCTCGTTGACAACGGTATCGGTGGTGACGGTATAGGTGTAGTAGACACCATTCATGTCGCCTTCCAGAGTGACCAGCCAAGTACCATTGACATCCTTGGTCATGGGAACGACCTGATAGGGGGTCTCCTCAGCCGCAGGATCGCCGTTCTTGAACAGATTGACATCCACCTGAAGCGCAGTGGGAGCCCACACACGCAGGACAGTCTTGTCCTTGGAGTAGGTAGCACCCAGATCGTCACCGGTGTAGGTGAACTGGGACTCAAACTTCTCATTGGTGTAGTAGTCGGGCATGGCCACGGCATAGTTACGACCCTCGAAGGTGATGTTGTAGCCACGGCTCAGATCCAGAGTCTCGCCCAGAACCAGGTAGACGTACTGGCTGGCATAACGGATGCTCTCAACAGGAATCTGAGTGTCGCTGTTGCTGACAGTGAAAGTGGTCTCATCGACAACATAGTCATCAGCCAGCTTACTGGACAGCTGCAGAGTGATTTCGGGCTTGCCATCACGGTTGGCTTCCTTGTACTGGTTGGCGGTAATCACAATACCGGTGGTAACGTCGTCACCCAGAACCAGATTGCCGGACTCTTCCAGAGCCTCACGGGTGGGGATAGCAGTAGCGTTGGGCTGGGTGGCCACACCGGACTCAACGTAGAAATCAACGGTACCGGACAGAACGCCGGTGATGTTGATGTGCTGGTCCCAGTCGATGTCCTTAGCGTCCCATTCGCCCTGACGGACGATGTAGCCAATCTTGCAAGTACCGGTCTTAACCTTGAACTCACAAATTGCCTCTTCGCCTTCAACGACCAGTTCATAGGGGGGCTCCAGGGTGGTGATACCATCCATGTCCCACAGCCACATATTCCAGCCTTCATAATCGCCATCTTCACGATGGTAGTGGAATCTGATGGTAATTTCGTCCTCAGCGGCCAGAGCAGGGATAGCGCCCATAACCAAAGAAGCGATCATAAGAATAGCCATCAGAACACCTAAGATACGCTTTTTCATGTTTTCTCCTTCCAATCTGTAAAATGATTTTGACACTCCCGTGTCGTTCTATGCAGATTATACCATAACGATTTTACTTTGTAAAGAACTTTTGTTGAACAGCACAACATAAAAAAGGGAGAACCGGCAAACGCCGATTCCCCCCCTGCGGGACTATAGTAGCTGTAAATTATTGATTAGCATAGCACCGCACTTACAAAATCCGTGTCATTACGAGGAGCGAAGCGATGTCTAAAGAACTCTTAGCGCATAAGCGCTTTAGAGTTCTTCAGACTGTCAAAGAACTGTAAATTATTGTTTAGCGGTGTAAGATTGCTCCGCACCAAACTTGGCTCTCCCTCTGGGAGAGCTGGCAAAAATCTTTGATTTTTGACTGAGAGGGTGTCAAAACAATGATAGGACACCCTCTCCGCCCAGTGTGCGCAC
>JAZQIN010000194.1:0-6178 GCA_045541155.1 Faecousia sp. | reverse complement strand
CGACTACCGCAAAAACAAAATACCATGTCATTCCGAGGGAGCGTAGCGACCGTGGGAATCCGTTTTCTCTACGGATTGCGAGGAGTACGGATTGCCACGGCCCTTCGGGCCTCGCAATGACATACCTTGACTGGAGTGCGGTGCTTATTGCGCTAAACGATAATTTACGGCAGAAACCGGCGTAATGGTCAGCGTTTCTCCTTTGGAAGCCAGACCACCTTACCACTGCCATCTATTGTCAGCAGGAACGTTTCCTCTACCGTGGACGCCCGGCGGCGCAGGATTTTCCGCACCCATGCCTCATCCTTGCCGGAAAGGGTCAGATTTTCCCTCAGCAGCCGCCCATCCTCAATTATCGACACCGGCAAGCTTTGGACCTGGGTCTTGATGCCGCTTTCCTCAGCGGTAGCCGGACGGCACTTGGGCCACAAAAATACCGACAGTTCTCCATTGGTCTCCAAAATGGCGTACTGCACCGTGGTAATATCCAGTACGTCCTTGATTCGCAGATGCCCTGACAGCTCATCGGCAGTGATTCGAGTACGGCGGAGATTCCGCTGTATCAGCCGTCCGTTTTCAATCAGAATTACCGGCTTGCCGCATAGCAGCCGCCGCACCTTCACCGAGTCCATGGACAGCACCGACAGCACCAATTCCACCCCCAACACCGCCGCCATAGGCAGCAAGCCCTGATGCAGCGGCACGGACGGGTCATCCATGGGAATCGAAGCAAGATCTGCCAGCAGCATGGTCACCACGAACTCCGACGGCTCCATCTGTCCCACCTGCCGTTTGCCCATGAGCCGTACCGTCAAAATCAGCACCAGATACAAAAACGCTCCACGAAAAAAGGACACTGCCATCGCATACCACCTCCTGTCCATTTTTCCCTCCGACTGCAAAACTATGCACTTATCCGCAAGGATGTGCCGTTTGTCAGTGCGTTTTATGCCAAAAAACAAGTGTGCGCCAAGGAAGAACGCAATGCGTTTTGGGCAAAAATTCGCAAAATATCTTTGGATATTTCGTATATTTTAACTTGACAAAAGGTAAATTCTGAATTATCATAGTAGCACATCACATGACTGACGGTTTTCGCGGAGTACTGCGGGGGAGTGTGATGGGTTTATGCCGACCGTCTGGGCGATCTGATCCGCAGGATTAGGTCGCCTTTTGTTATCAATCCTCCTTGGCTCTCCCTCTGGGAGAGCTGTCAAAAATCTTTGATTTTTGACTGAGAGGGTGCCATAATTTGCCCTCTCCGCCCCTTCGGGGCACCTCTCCCAAAGGGAGAGGCAAGTAAAATTATATCAGGAGTTGTATCATGGCTTTTACATACAAGGGTCTGTCCGCTCAGCTGGACAGACATATCGTTACCGACACGGAGGTGGAGCAGCAGCTGCGCCGGCTGGTGCAGAGCAGCCCCCGGATTGCGGTGATTCAGGATCGGGCCACCCGTCTGGGCGATGAAGTGGTGCTGGATTACGCAGGCTTCTGCGATGGCGAGCAATTCACCGGCGGAACTGCCGAAAATCAGACGCTGGTGCTGGGCAGCGGAATGTTCATCCCCGGCTTCGAGGAGCAGCTGGTGGACAAGGTTCCCGGCGAGGAAGTGACGGTCAACGTCACCTTCCCTAAGGAATATCACTCCGAGGCGCTGGCCGGCAAGGATGCCCAGTTCCACTGCAAGATTCATGAGATTCGGGTCAAGACCCCCTATGAGTTGGACGACACCTTCGCCAAAGAGGTTGGCGAGTGCGATACGCTGGAGCAGATGCGCTACAAACTGAAAGAAAGCATGCAGGCCTACTCCGACGACCGTGGCGAAATGGATCTGCAGGATTGGCTGCTCCGTCAGGTGGCGGAAACGATGGAGGTCACCTTCACCGAGGAGCAGATTCAGATGGCCATGGACGACCAGATCCAGACTCTGAAGGCCCAGCTTGGCCAGCAGGGCCTAACCATGGAAATGTACTGCGCTTTCCTGAAAACCGACGAGGCCGCTATCCGTGAGGAATCCCGTGCGGCAGCAGAGGCTGCCCTGCGAGGTGCCGCTGCGGTGGAGCGGATCGTGGAGCTGGAGGGTCTGGAGCCCACCAAGGAGGAACTGGCGCAGGCACTGGCAGCGGTGTGCCGGCAGAACAACCTGACCACCGAGCAGGTCAAGCCCTACTACAACGCCGAATTTGAACAGGCGCTCAGCAGAAGCATCCTCACCGGCAAGGTGATGGAGCTGATTCGCCAAAACGCCACCGTCACAGTGGTAGAGAAGTAAGTCGCAGCATTCCAAAATAACGTGTCATCGCGAACCAGTCCGCAGACTGGTGTGGCGATTCCCTGAGTTCATGGGGATTCTGTTATTGTGGGAGATTCCCACGCCAGTGTGCGCACTGGCTCGGAATGACAGTGTTTTCTGAAGGCTGAGATAAATACATTAACAATGTGCCGAAAAGGCACCGAAAAACAAGGAGGACATATTATGGCAATCGTTTTTGACGAAAACGGCAAGTATGTGGACGAGAAGGGTCTTGTGAAGCTGGACCCCACCAAGTTCGCTGACTGGCAGATCGCTGAGGAAGCAGAAAAGTCTCTGCCTTCCGTGAACTATTTCCGGGAGAAGCTGGGGCTGCTGGAGGATGAGATCATCCCCTACGGCAAGACCCCCAAGATCGACTTCATCAAGGTTATGAACCGTCTGGCTGACAAGCCCGATGGCAAGTTCATCGAGGTCACCGCTGTTACCCCCACCCCCTTCGGCGAGGGTAAGTCCACCGTTTCTCTGGGCCTGATCGAGGGTCTGGGCTACATCGGCAAGAACGCCGGCGGCGCTCTGCGTCAGCCCTCCGGCGGCCCCACCATGAACGTTAAGGGTACTGCTGCCGGCGGCGGCAACGCTCTGCTGATGCCCATGACCGAGTTCTCTCTGGGTCTGACCGGCGACATCAACGACATCATGAACGCCCACAACCTGGCTATGGTCGCCCTGACTGCCCGTATGCAGCACGAGCGCAACAACACCGACGAGTGGCTGGCTAAGAAGGGCCTGAAGCGTCTGGACATCGACCCCAAGCGTGTGGAGATGGGCTGGATCATCGACTTCTGCGCACAGTCTCTGCGTAACATCATCATCGGCATCGGCGGCCGTCTGGACGGCTTCATGATGGAGTCCAAGTTCGGCATCGCTGTCGGCTCCGAGCTGATGGCTATCCTGGCTGTTGCCAAGGACCTGAAGGATCTGCGTGAGCGTATCGGCAAGGTTGTTGTTGCCTACTCCAAGTCCGGCGAGCCCGTTACCTGTGAGGATCTGGAAGTTGCCGGCGCTATGACCGCTTGGATGCGTAACGCCATCAACCCCACCATGTGCTACTCCGTTGAGCATCAGCCCGTGCTGATCCACGCTGGCCCCTTCGCCAACATCGCCATCGGCCAGTCCTCCGTTATCGCTGACCGCCTGGCTCTGAAGCTGTTCGACTACCATGTTACCGAGTCCGGCTTCGCCGCTGACATCGGCTTCGAGAAGTTCTGGAACGTTAAGACCCGCCTGTCCGGCCTGACCCCCAACGTTTCCGTTCTGGTTGCCACCGTCCGCTCCCTGAAGATGCACGGCGGCGGCCCCAAGGTCACCCCCGGCGCACCCCTGCCCAAGGAGTACAAGGAGGAGAATCTGGAACTGCTGGAGAAGGGTACCTGCAACCTGTTCCACCATGTCAACACCATCCTGAAGTCCGGCATCACTCCTGTCGTCTGCATCAACCGGTTCTACACCGATACCGATGCGGAAATCGCTCTGCTGAAGAAGATGTGTGCTGAGAAGGGCATCCGTTGCGCCGAAAGTAACCACTGGCGTTACGGCGGCGAAGGCGCTGCTGAGCTGGCTCGGGTTGTCGTTGAGGCCTGCGAAAGCAAGAACGAGGTCAAGTTCCTGTACGATCTGGATATGCCTCTGCGTCAGCGCGTTGAGCGGATTGCCAAGGAAGTCTACGGTGCCGACGGCGTGGATTGGACTCCTCTGGCTACCGAGAAGGCCGTTCGCTTCGAGAACGATCCCAAGTACGCTGACTACTGCACCATGATGGTTAAGACCCACCTGTCCCTGTCCGATGACCCCACCAAGAAGGGCGTGCCCACCGGCTGGAGACTGTTCGTCCGTGACATTCTGGAGTACGGCGGCGCTAAGTTCCTGTGCCCCATGGCCGGTACCATCTCCATGATGCCCGGTACTGCCGCTGACCCTGCCTATCGTCGTGTCGATGTGGACACCGAGACCGGCAAGGTTTCCGGCCTGTTCTAATCACGAATCACATAAGCACAGGCGGTTTTCCGCCTGTGCTTTCGTGGCACATATAGGAAGATAAGAAGATACGAGATACGAGATATGAGATATTATCTCGCTTATCTCGTATCTCATATCTCGTATCTAAATATCTAATTTGGAGGTAATTCTATGGATATGACCCTCGAAACTTGCCGTAAGTTTGTGGAAGTTCTGGCATCGGACGCACCGGCTCCCGGTGGCGGCGGTGCTGCCGCACTGGTAGGTGCCATCGGCACGGCTCTCGGCAACATGGTCGGCTCCCTGACCGTTGGCAAGAAGAAGTACGCCGATGTGGAGGCGGAAATCATTGAGCTGAAAGCAAAGTGCGATGCGCTCCAGAAGGAGCTGCTGGATCAAGTAGAGGCGGACGAAGTGAACTTCCTGCCTCTGGCCAAGGCCTACGGCATCCCCAAGGATGACCCCAACCGTGACAAAATCATGGAGGAGGCCACCATCATCGCCTGCTCCACCCCCATCAAAATCATGGAGCTGTGCTGTCAGGCCATCGACTACATCAAGGTCTTTGCGGATAAGGGCAGCCGTCTGGCGGTTTCCGATGCCGGCTGCGGCGCTGTGATTTGCAAGGCCGCTCTGCAGGCAGCATCCCTGAATGTGTTCATCAACACCAAGTCCCTGAAGAACCGTGACGTTGCCGAGGACATGACCCGCCATGCCAACGTGATGCTCAACAAGTACGGTCAGCTGGCCGACGAGATTTTCAACACCGTTAAAGCCGGCTTTGGTCAGTAAGCGCCGTAAGGCGCATCCCTTCCCCCGGGGGGGGAAGCGAATGCGCCTTCGGCGCTTGACAAATTTTTAATTTGGAGGAAAAATTATGGCAAAGTTACTGCTGGGCAAGGAAGTTACCGATGCCCTGAATGCGGATCTGCAGGTTCGCACCGCCGCCCTGCGTAAAAAGGGCATTGCCCCTACGCTGGGCATCATCCGTGTGGGTGCCGATCCCTCTGACCTGTCCTACGAGAAGGGCGCTACCAAGCGTGCCGAGCTGGTGGGCGTGGATGTGAAGAAGTTCGAACTTCCTGCCGATGCGTCCAAGGACGATGTGCTGGCGGTGATTGATCAGGTCAACGCCGATGATTCCATCCACGGTGTGCTGATGTTCCGTCCCCTGCCCAAGCATCTGCGTGGCGACCAGAATGAGATCTGCAACCGTCTGGACCCCAAGAAGGACGTGGACTGCATGACCCATATGTCCAACGCCGGTGTGTTTGAGGGTCTGTCCGATTTGGGCTACGCACCCTGCACCCCTGCCGCCTGCATGGAGATTCTGGACTTCTACGGCATCGACTGCAAGGGCAAGAACGCTGTTGTAATCGGTCGTAGTCTGGTGGTTGGTAAGCCTGCCGGCATGATGCTGATGGGCAAGAATGCCACCGTCACCACCTGCCACACCCGTACCGTCAACACCGCTGAAATCTGCAAGAACGCCGATATCATCGTGTCTGCCGCCGGTGTGCTGAACTCCCTGACGGCTGATTTCGTCCGTCCCGGTCAGATTGTGATTGACGTGTCCATCAACTGGGACGAGAACAAGCCCAACGCCCGTGGCGGTCTGGGTGCCATCGCCGGCGATGCCAAGTTCGACGAGGTGGAGCCCATTGTCGAGGCCACCACTCCCGTTCCCGGCGGTGTCGGCGCTGTCACCACCTCTGTGCTGATGAAGCACGTTGTGGAAGCCGCTGAGAAAGTTTGATTAAATCCTAAATTATTGTTTAGCGGTGTAAGTTTGCACCATCCCTTGGCCCCCTCGCTGAGGGGGCTGTCACGCGAACAGCGTGACTGGGGGAGTGTCCTATCAATGTTTTGACACTCCCTCAGTCAAAAATCGAAGATTTTTGCCAG
>JAZQIN010000193.1:0-35027 GCA_045541155.1 Faecousia sp. | reverse complement strand
GTAGGCCTTGAAGTACAGGGCGTCACCCAGCTGCTTGGCAGGAATGCCGTTGGAGCTGACAACGTAGTTGGAGCCGGAGGTGAAGTAGCCGGGAACCACGTCCACTGCATCGGCGATGGTGCCGTCAGCCAGACGGGAATCAAAGGTAATCATACCCAGTTCTACGACGGAGGTCATGTCGCTGACGGTGATATAAGCGTTGTACAGAATCTCAGCCTCGAAGGACAGAGTGGGAACCTGCAGCGTCAGGGTGGGCACAACGACCTCCACATAATTGGGATCCTTCTGGCCACATTCGGTGCAGTAGCCGTTTTCGTAGCTGTGCTGGCAAATCTTTCGCACAGTCACATCACCGCCACTAAACTCGTACACATCATCTTTAAAGGAGATTGCACTGCCGTTGCACCAGTAGGTCATCCCCTCACCCAGCAGAGCATTCAGAGGTCTTGTGCCATCGCCGGTACCGCCAAAGGTGATACCGCCCGGGAAGGTAGCACCAATACCGTCCTCGCCGGCAGACAGGATGAACAGGGAATCCTCGGAACCGCCATAAATGTCCAGTGTTGTGCCGGAAATCGTGCCACCATTGATGATAATGGTGTTGTTACTCCATGCGTAGCTGCTGATGGCCCGATCACCGGTAATGGTACCGCCGTTAATGATCAATGTACCGTCATAGAAAGAGCTGAATACGCCAACACTGTCACCGTGGAAGGTGCCGCCGTTAATAATTGTAGTAGCCAGGTTACCGCTATCCAAGGCCCGATTAACAGCAGTAAATGTACCGCTGTTGATGATGGCTGTGGAGGGCGTATCCGCATCGGTGCTGTTGCCCGGGTTCACGACAATACACTGGGCCATTTCTTTCGTAGTGATGATTGATCCGGTGCCGACGGAATCGATAACGGTAACATAAGCGCCCTTGTCAATCGCCAGGGGAGCATCAAAATTACCCCTACCCTTCAATGTCATACCGTTCAGATCAAAGGTGCACTTGCATCCGTAGAACCAAACCGCATCCTCATAAAATTCCTGACTGACAGTCAGATCCTTCAGCATCTTGACCAGGATACCGTCTTCGGTGCGGCCTCTGATCGCCCTGGCAGCCTCTACAGCAGTAGAATAGTAGGTCACGGTGTCGCCGATGGTGACGGAGGCACCAGCCTCCAGACCACAGTCGTTACATACCGCATCGGAACTGAAGTCGTGAGGAAGGATGGCGATTTCCTCGGTGTAGCTGTCATCACAGCGGGAGCAGGTGTAGGTCATGACACCGGCCTTGGTGCAGGTGGGCTCCGTGGTGACCACTGCGACATAATCATGACCCAAAGGCACCAGATAATCCTCATCCGTAACCTCATCGCCGCACACCGTACAAACATTGGTCACAGTACCATACTTCGTGCAGGTGGCAGGGGTATACTCCTTGAGCACATACTTGTGACCGCCTTCAACAATGTCCGTGACATAGCTGTCGCCGCAGAACATACAGGAGTAGGTGGTGTAGCCGTCGGTGGTGCAGGTGGGTTCGGTCGTCACATAGTTGCAGTAGTCATGGCCGTGAGCTGCCACCTGGTCGCCAACATAGGAATCGCCGCAGTCGCTGCAGGTATAGGTGGTGTAGCCACCCTCCGTACAGGTGGGTTCGGTGACAACGCCCTGATAGCTATGACCCTTGGGCCAAAGGGAATCGGTGTAGCTGTCGCCACAGCCGATGCAGGTGTAGGTCATCACACCATACTCCGTGCAGGTGGGCTCGGTGGTAATCACGCCGTCATAGACATGACCGGGGCCTTCCATCATCAGATAAAGTACCACGTCATGGTCGGGCATACGGAAGGATTCCTCCGGCATGGAGCCATCCTCATAGCGCCACCAGGCCGTATAGCAGGGCGGAACGGTGATGCCCGATGCGGTGGTGAGCCAACTGGTCGCAATCAGCTTATCGTAATAGGTTTCGTATCTCCCCAGCTCGGTAACCATGTCCTCAGCCATAAAGATGATGTCATGGTAATGGATACTGCTGGTGTACTTGGCATAGTAGGTTCTATCCTGCGTAGCGGCACCGATGGTGGTTTCCGCACCGCTGGCACTCAAAGCCCAGCCGTAGAAATTGAAATCATAGCCCACATTGGGACGGGTGGGGGTTGCACCGTCGTAGGTGGGGACAGTGCCGTACTCCACGGTATCCGTTTCCAGAACGGTGCCATCCCAGTTGACCCATGTGATGGTGAAGGTCTGCTTTGCACCGCAGGAGCAAACACCCTCGGTGTAGGTATGCTCCAGAGCCTCGCCTTCGGTCTCACCGCAGACAGAGCAGGTCTTGGGAGCCTCGCAGGTGGCATCCACCCAGGTATGGTTGGGGCCGTCCCATACTGCGTAGAGCACCACGTCTTCGTCAGGCATCCAGAAAGCACCGGCAGCGGTGCCGTCTGCGTAAACCCAGCCGGAGAGGGTGTAGCAGGCTTTGGTGGGATTACCGGCATAGCTGTTCAAGCCGGAAGCATAGGTGTACTTGTTGTAATCAAGGGTCTTCCGGGCCAGCTCCACATCCCCGTCCATAAAAATCAAGTCATGCTTATGGACAACACTGGTATAATAGGCCTTAAAGGTCAGGTCAGAGGTAACAGCCTCAAAGGTTGCCGGATAATTACCCTTATACCAGCAGGAGAAGGTGAAATCATAACCCACATCGGTCTTGACAGGAGTTTCGCCGTTGTACTCGGGGATATCGCCGTATTCCACGGTATCCACTTCCAAAACGGTGCCGTCCCAGTTTGTCCAGGTGATGGTGAAGGTCTGGACCTTGCCACAGGCGCAGATGCCTTCCACAAAGAAGTGGGTATGCTCCGGCATTCCTTCGATTAGACCGCAAACAGAGCAGATACCGTCCACCAAAGTGTGGTTGGGGCCGTCCCAAACAGCGTAGATAACCAGATCCTCGTCGGGCATCCGGAAAGAGGTGACAGAAGTGCCGTCTGCATAAGCCCAGCCGGTGTGGGCGCAGCAGTCCTTTTCAAAATGATTGCCAGCATAGGTGTTCAAACCAGACTCATAAATATACTTGTTGTAGTCAAACTCCTTCCGTGCCAGCTCCAGATCGCCGGACATAAAAATCAAGTCATGCTTATGGATGGTGCTGGTGTATTTCGCATAGTAGGTTCTATCCTGAGTGGCGGCACCAATGGTGGTTTCCGCACCGCTGGCACTCAAAGCCCAGCCGTAGAAATTGAAATCATAGCCCACATTGGGACGGGTGGGGGTTGCGCCGTCATAGGTAGGAACGGTGCCGTACTCCACGGTATCCGTTTCCAGAACGGTGCCATCCCAGTTGACCCAGGTAATGGTGAAGGTCTGGATCTTTCCGCAGGCACAGACACCATCTACATAGTTATGATCCGGCAGTGCCTCGCCCTCAGTCAGTCCACAACCAGAGCAGGTCTTGGGAGCTTCACAGGTGGCCTCCACCCAGCTATGACCCAGTGCCTCGCCCTCGGTCTCGCCGCAGACAGAGCAGGTCTTGGGAGCCTCACAGGTGGCATCCACCCAGGTATGGTTGGGGCCGTCCCAGACGGCGTACAGAACCACGTCTTCATCGGGCATATTGAGATAAACGTTAGATGTGAGCTGAGTGCCGTCGGCGTAAGCCCAGCCGGAAAGGGTGTAGCAATCCTTAGCGGGGTTACCGGCATAGCTGTTCAGCGTGTAGGAAGAGAGCGAGCTGTTATAGTTTACCTCTTGTCTGGCCAGCTCAACATCGCCATCCATAAAAATCAAATCATGCTTATGGGCAATTTTGTTATACCCGGCAGTATAAGTCCAGTCTCGAGTGACGGTTACCTGTTCAACATTGGTATACTGGGTACCGTTACTCCACGCATAGAAGGTGTATTCATACCCCTCGCCGGTCTTGGTGGGAGTGGGGCCGTTGTATTCCGGATGGTCACCGTACTCCACGGTGTCCACCTCCAGAATGGTGCCGTCGTCGTTCTTCCAGGTGATGGTGAAGGTCTGCTTTGCGCCGCAGGAGCAGATGCCGTTTTCATAGCTGTGTTCATGCGCGTCACCACCACCGGTGGCGGTGGCGGTCAACTGGTTGACCAGTGTTCCGTCGCTGTTCCAGAAGGTGTAGAAGGAAGATCCCCTCGTATCCTCTCCCTCGCCAAACCAACAGCCTGCAGGAGCGGTAATCTCCATATTGCTGATGACCACCGCATCGGCGCTGTCCGCATAGGTGATATATGCACCGGACAGGGTGACATTACAGTTGTCCATCACGATGGTGCCGGACAGAACAACGCCCCAGTCCGGGTCGCTGACAGCGGCGGACACCGTGCTATCCTGCATATTGACTGTGTTACCGCAAATGGCGCTGTATTCGCCGTTGACAGTCACATCAGAACGGAGAATGGACACATCCGATTCGCTGTACAGCTCACAGCAGGTTACGGTAGAATCCTCAACGGTCAGAGGGTCGCAGTCATAATAGATGGATTCAGAGGCTCCATCCGGCCACAGCTCCACAGCGGAAGACCGAAGCACCACATGGCTGGTGTTCAGGGTAACGTCCCGCAGAGTCAGACCACCGCCGGAAACATTGACGGTGCTGCTGCCCAGAACATAGTCCTCCCCCATCTCCTCGGCATACTCCGGATCATAGGGCTGCACAGGAATATCCAGTTGTCCGTTCAGGATGGTCAGGCTGCCGGGTTCTGTTTTAATAGCATCGCTGGCATCCGTTGCGGGGATGGTCAGGGTATGTCCGTTCAAATCAATGGTCAGGTCGCAGGCGGCAGTAATGGCCGGAGCGCCATATTCTCCCAGTGTACCATCCAGTGTCAAATCACCAGTCAGAAGCAAAGTAGCGCTACTGGTATTGGCGTTAACCAACAGGGTCTGCGCGGTGGTACCCGCATCCAGAGTCAGAACATTTCCGGTCCAGCTCCAGCCATCGCTGGAGGCATCGGTATCGCCGTTGATCGTCAGCTTTCCGGCATTGGACAGATGGGCACCGGCGGTGGTGACGTACATACGCCATGCGTCGTTGTTGTTCCAGTTGTAGCCGTTTTCGTTCTCGATGGTGCCTTCCACATCCCGATAAGCGGTAACGATGCAGTTGTCGCCAAAGGTGGGATAGTTGGCAAAGGCACAGGCAATATACGGAGCTTCCACGCCGTAAACACCGCCGTAGATATCCATCCAGCCACCACCGTACAGACCGGACAGATCCGTATAGTTCCAGCTTCCGATACCGGAGCTGAACTCTAAGTACTCCCACGCCTCGTTCGTGCTAAAGCCGTCCTCGGACAAATAGTCACGAGTCACGGCAATGCCTACAGTCAGGTTGCCGCTACCGGTGAAGGTCAGAGAACCGGGCATTTCCCAGTCAGAAGGGCAGTAAATACTGTTGCAGATCGCATAGTAGTTGGTGTAATCCGTGGGAGCCTCCTCAATGACACGCTCCACGGAGTTTGTGCCAATCAGCTCGATGGTCAAATCACCCTTGACGTAGATTATCGCATCATAGCGATAGGAGCCGTATTCGTCAGTTTCGACATGGAGCATACTTTCCGTCAGAGTGCAGTTATTCAGGGTCAGCACGCCGGACTCCGCATCGAAGCTCCAGCCGTCACCCTGGGGGGTTTCCAGCGCATTGACGGTGCCGACGTACAACTCGACAACCGGATTGCGTGCCTGGGTTCCCTCATCCTCCGTCGCAAAGACGGCCATGGGCATCAGCGACAATATCATCGCCAGTGCCAACAATGCTGAAATCAGTTTTTTCATATTTCTTCCTCCTTCTTGTTTTCATTTATGATTCTCCGCTTTTGCGGTATCCTCCTTCAACAGCACAAATCCCGGTAGGTAATCAGGAATTGCCGCCGGCTGGATATATCCAGTTTCTTGTAAATGTTCTTGCAGTGGAAGTGGACAGCGGATAGGGATATATACAGCTCCTGTGCAATCTGCACCATAGTCTTGTCCGTCAGCAGTAGCTCAAAGACTTCCATCTCCTTGGTTGACAAGGTGCTAAGCTCCGGATAGTCCTTTAGAAGTCTTGCAAAAGCCTGTTTCGCAAGACGCACATACTCAAAGTACATCATTGCATTGCTTTTCGTCATATCCATATCCACTCACTTCCTTTCTTCATTATTATAAGAAATTAGCACCTTGTATTTCCACTATCCGAAGTAGCGGCTTACCAGTATAGATAATAGGAAACCTATTACTATATCAAGAAAACTTACCGGAAACATCCACCCTGTGGAAACAATTATACTTCTTTTCAAAGGGAATACTACCTGCCACTGGGAGGTAAAGTGGTAGGTAACGCAAAAAAACAGCCGGCACACAGACCGGCTGTCTTTGAATTATTCAATTGCAGATTGAGCCTTGATGAACAGTTCGTTTTTGTTTTGGACCTCCAGCTTATCGTATATTCGACGGGCATTATCCTTCACCGTGGGCACGCTGATGCCAAGGTCGTAGGCAATTTCACTCTGCTTTTTACCCATGAGCAGCTCCTGAAAAACCTCCAGCTCACGCGGGGTCAGGCGCTGGGTTTGGGGCAACGCTTCTGTTACCGCATGGATTTGCTCCTGGGTGTACCGGGTCAGTACGATTATCGGAGCGGATTCCTGCTCTTGAGGTGGAGATTCCGAAGTCGTCGCTACTGTTTTCTTTTTTCTAAGCGAAAGAGCAATTACCCCAAGAAATACAACCACGACTCCCCCAGCGCACAAATAAGCAGGCACCATGGATTTGGGTTCCGTTTCCTTTGCATTTTTCGTAGGCACTGCAGACGTCGACGGCACATAAGCATGATCCTTTGGCTGTTCTTCATCAGGCTGTTCCTCCTTCGGCGGATTTTCTTCCGGCAAGGGCGGTAGCTCCTCCGGTGCATGGTAGTTACATCCCACATAGTATTCAAACTGGGTGTCTAATCCCCTCTCCGCCACAGCTTCCGACGGAAGCTCCCATTGACAGGAATTCAGATGCCCCAAGGTTTGCTCCTTTTCAAAAACAAACCCATCAGCGCCATAATAATTATAGCCGTTTTCTTTGGAAGGCATCTCCTGTCTTTCATTCTCCGATTCCAAGATGCACCCCCAGAGGTTCACATAAGGAATCGACCACACATCCCCGGGATGGGTATACCAAAGCCACAGATCCGGGTCAGAGTAATCATATTGGGCATCGCAGGTGTTGTCCGTTACGGTGCATAAGAATAATTCAAATTTGCCGAACCCTTGACTAAGCAAGCCAGCATAATCCTCATTATAAAATCCATACACCCCACCATAGGCGATGGATGCACTGTTTTCATAAACGCTGCAATTTTTAAGGCGAACGGGAATGGCTTTTTCCGTTTCCACATACATGGCTCCACCCATCCCCACAGAGGCCCAAGGCCCGGTCTGTTTCGTAGCAACAGCATTGGCGGCACGGTTCTGGGTCAGCACACAGCCATCCAAAGTTGTGGGAGAATTGGTCAAACTCAAGCCACCACCCAGAGAAGAGCAGTTTTGCTCCACAACGCATCGGGTCATGTTCAGCGAACCGTTATTGATTTGAATGGCACCTCCCCGGGTCCGGTCGCCATCACGAACAGAAAAACCGCAATCATGATTGGCTTCATTGCCGGTGAGTCTGCAATCCACAAGCTCCACCGTCGCATACTGGGCATAAATGGCCCCACCGCCCTGAGCATACTCGTTCAGAGTGGCGTAATTATTCTCAAATAAACAGTTTTCCGCCCGAAAGGTAACATTATCCTGATTGCCGTCCAGAAAAACAGCACCACCGGCATAGCAGGCCGCATTGCCGGTGAAGGTACAGTTCTTCACCGTCACGTCCAGCGTACAGCCGGAAAAATCGCCATATTGATCCAAATAATAGGGGTTATCGGTGTAATCTCCGTAGCGGCACCACATAGCCCCACCGTATTCGTACATATAATTGCGAAACTCGCACCCGTCAAAGATGGCTTGAACATTGCCCGCAAAGGAAACAGCATACTGAGCCTTAAGGGGCACAGTGCTGGTATAATTCTGAATGGATTCGTCGTAAGGTCGCTGCCAATCTGCTTCTGTCAAAGAAGACGTGTCCACCGCTCCATCAAAGATAATATTCTCAAACACACATCGCAGCGCATCACCGGACACCTTGCTGCCCCGCAGGAGGAAGCTACCGTTCGTCAGTACTGCCTTCCGATTTGAAAGACCGCTTCGGATGGTGATGCTTTTGCTTAACTGCAAACGCATCATCTCATTGAACATTCCGGCAGGCGCCGTGAAATCAATGTCACCTACCAGCAAAACATCGCCGTCCACAGCAGCATTGATAGCATCCAGCAGCTCCTGCTGAGAAGTGATAATCGTCGCCTCAGCGGACACTGCGCTAACAATCTCAAAAAGTACAAGCAAGCTCAGCAGGCCAATCGTCAGCAAACTGACAAACCGCTTTAGCGGCATTTTCGGCATTTCGGACATATTTAAACTCATCTCCTCCAGATGATTTCATATCTTGCATTCTATCATAGCCTAAAACATTTTTCAATCTCCCCTCTCTATATCTTAGAGTATTGGTCACAACATATCCGCAAAATATACACCACAACTCACTCAGTTCCCCCATGTAATATCGCTGCTTTCCTTTTCTCAGATTGCTTATGCTCTGCCGACGGGCCGCCGACGAAATCGGTGAAACCAAACGGTAATCGTTACAAATAGAGTAGCGTAGCTCAATAGACATAAGAAGTCCCTGATTTTCCGTTTTTATTGGAAAATCAGGGGTATATCGGTTTTGGAAAGGATAGACTGACAAAAAAGAGACAGTCTTCCGACTGTCTCTTTGGTGGGCGAGGCGGGACTTGAACCCGCACGTCCGCAGTGAACACTAGAACCTGAATCTAGCGAGTCTACCAATTCCACCACTCGCCCATATATCATTGCTGTCTCACGACAGCTTTGATATGATAGCACATTGTTCCCATTTTGTCAATAATTATTTTAAAAATTTTCAGCTCCGGATAACACTCCGGAGCCGAATAATCAAATCTTCATGATGCCCAATGCATCCAGCACAGAAGATACTAGAATCAATATGATGCACACCGGTGCTACATATTTAATCATTATGGTAAAAAGCTGTTTTCCTCGGAATTGTCCCGTAACTTGGATTTCCTCAATCAGCGTCTTCGGCTTGATGACATAGCCGATAAATATACAGGTCAGCAGTGCTACGATTGGCATCAGGATGCTGTTTGAGAAAAAGTCGAACATATCAAGGATGGTCATCCCACCCATGGAAATAACACTCAGTAAACCGAAGCCCAGCGACGATGGCAGTCCCAGCAGGATACAGCCGACCAATACCAGAGCACAGGTTTTCTTTCGACCCCAACTGAACTTATCACGGAAGATGGATACCACAGTCTCCATCAGAGAAATAGACGAAGTCAGCGCAGCCAGCAATACCAGCAAGAAAAACAGGCTAGAAACGATGCTGCCTCCTACGCCACCAATGCTATTGAACACTTTGGGAAGTGTAACAAACATCAGGCCCGGACCTTTTCCTAGTGCTTCCTCGTTGCCGCCGGAGAAGGAAAACACCGCCGGAATCACCATAAGTCCTGCCAAAATGGCCACGCCACTGTCAAAGAGTTCGATTTGCTTGACCGAGGAGCGAATGCTCACGTCCTTCTTCATATATGAGCCATAAGTAATCATGATACCCATCGCCAACGACATGGAGTAAAACAACTGTCCCATGGCCGCAAGGACCGTAGTAACGGAGAATTTGGATAAATCCGGCTTGAGATAGTACAGCACGCCCTCCATCGCCCCGGGCATACAAACAGAATAGACCGCAATCCCCAGCGTTAGCACAATCAATACTGGCATCATCCACTTACTGACCTTCTCAACACCCTTTTCCACTCCCAGCATTACCACCAGTGCAGTCAGTCCAATGAAAACCAAAAAACAGACGATGGGTTCTGTAGTGTTTGCGGTAAAGCTGTTGAAATAACCGTCTGCTGCCGCAGCATGCACGCCGCCGGAAATAGACATCGCCAAATATTTGATGACCCAGCCGCCGATGACCGAATAATACGGCAGAATAATCATAGGAACGACTGCAGCCATCACGCCAATGAATTTATACTTTTTATTCAAATTACCAAAAGCACCGATGGCACTTTGACCGGTCTTTCTTCCAAGGGCGATTTCAGCCGTCATCAGAGCCGACCCAAAGGTCAGCGCCAGAATAAGATACACCAGCAAAAAAATACCGCCACCGTATTTCGCAGCAAGGTACGGGAAACGCCAAATGTTTCCAAGCCCCACTGCGGAACCGGCCGCGGCCAGTACGAATCCGATTTTTCCTGTAAAACTGCTTCTTTGTTTTTGCATCCGGGACCTCCAGAGATAAAAAATAGCGGCCTGCATACACAGGCCGCAATGGCGGAGTGAGAGGGATTTGAACCCTCGCGCGCTGTTTAGACGCCTACTCCCTTAGCAGGGGAGCCCCTTCGGCCTCTTGGGTATCACTCCGAATCAAAAGAATGGGATATTCACTTGACTGCCTGAGTATTCTAGCACAGGCCGGACTATTTGTCAAGTGTCTGTTTTAGAAAAGCTAACTTTCTTCCCTTGACATTTCCGCTTGGAAATGGTATAGTTTGCCCGTATGGAGAGATGTCCGAGCGGTTTAAGGAGCCAGTCTTGAAAACTGGTGATGGGGCAACCCACCGTGGGTTCGAATCCCACTCTCTCCGCCAGAACAAAACCGCCTTGAAAGTTGATTTCAGGGCGGTTTGTTTCGTATTTTCTGAATTCCGCACAGAATCGTGTGTTTTCTATAAATAAAAACACATTTTACATAATACCATTTTGTTCAGTTGATTGCTGATTTAATAACGATTTTGGCAACAAAATGGCAACGCACAAAACACCCCCTCCAAATCGGAGGGGGTGTCGTCGTATTTAGGTCTCGCTATCAGGCTGGATATCCGCATCGTCGCCAACGCCCTCTACGGCCTTCAGGCTGGCTTTCAGCAGCTTTGTCGGCCAGCTAGGAACCACTGCTTGAACTGGTCTGTCTCGTATTCGGGGCGCGATATATTGTTTATTTCTTCGGTTTGGAAAAAATGTCCGGCGTGCTGAATCTGTACTCCATCGACTGTCTCGCCGTCTCTTTCCATTCCTCTGTGCTGGTGAACTCCGCCCAAGTCATTCCCTTTTCGTCCAGCATCTCCTGTTTGTCTTTCCTTGTTTGCTCCGGCGGAACCTTGCTCATATCCTCCAGAATTTGTTTCCAAGTCTTTGCCATTTTCTTTGACCTCCTGTACATATATAAGGGGATTACCATCGTTGGCAGTTGTTACGCTTACGATATGCAGTTTTGTGCCGGGAAGATACACCACTTCTCTCTGCCCGGGAATAGAGAACGATTCAGAAATATCCCTGCCGCTAAAGCCGTCAATAACCATATGCGCCACATAGTCGCCCGAAACCGAATACCCGTTAGGGTCTTTGGACGATGACAAAAAGTAATCGACATCCGCATTCTCTCCTGTCTTGTGTTCCTCCATAAACAAGTTAAGGCTTTCTTGATTGGCGAATGAAAGGTTTCTGTAAGTTCTGCCATTCAATTTAGGAAGGTCGCTTGCCCCGTCAACATTTACTTTTCGATGCTGTCGTGCAACAGTGGGGGCCTCTTGTTCTGCGCCGTTTTTAACAATAGCCGCCTGATAATTCTCCACAGCCGCCACCGCCAGCCGGTCGAAAGCCTCCACAAGCCCCTCTGCGTACTGGATAGCGTCCCCCATATAGTCCTTCACTGCAGCGGCTTCCTTGGACTGGTTGCCGCCCATGGACTTGAAGTGCGCCTTGATTTCTGCCACGAACTCCTTCAGCCTGTCCAGCAGGCTCATTTCTTTACTGTCATCCGGATTTCACACAATTAGGGGAAATCCGGAGTTTTTTGCGTTTTTATACCCCGTAGTAGCATTCCACGGTCTGTAGACACACCGTTTTATTTTTTGGTGATTTTACATCATAGTATCCTGATTCTCTGGCGTCTTTTATGTGAATTGCACAAATTTCAAACAAATAATTCTCCACCAAATGACACAGAAGTGACGTTTTGAGACTGGAAAAAACATGACGAATACTATATAATTAGTTCACAAAGTGGTGGGCGAATCGCTTACTCAAACAAAGGAGGAATAACAAATGGCAAAAAAACCCGTAACCCTGGATGCCAATGGTCATCGCAAATTTGGTATCCGAGATTCTCTGGCTTATGCCGCCGGTGACCTTGGCTGTAACATGAGCTTTGCGCTGAAGGGCACCATCATGCCTCTTTTCTGGACGCAGGTCATGGGTCTGAGCGCTTGGTACTCTTTGCTGATTGTCATTTTGCAGGTGTGGGACGCAATCAACGACCCCCTCATCGGAACCATGATTGATTCCGATAAGCGCAAGTACCGTAGAAACAAATTCCTGCAGTACATTTGGATTGGCTCTATTGGTCTGATTATTGGCGGTGCCTGCTGCTTTGTTCCGATTCCTCAGGCTCCTGAAATCGCCAAGATTATCATCTTTATGGCCGGTTACATTGTTTGGGATGCGTTTTACACCGTCGCCAACGTTCCTTACGGCTCGCTGTTGTCCCTGATTTCCAGCGATGCGGCTGACCGTGCATCCTTGTCCGCATGGCGCTCCATCGGCTCCATGATTGGCAATATGGTCCCCATGGTAATTCTGCCCTTCCTGATTTATAATAAGGATGGCTCTCTCAATGGCCCCATGGTGTTCGTAACTGCGCTGATTATGGGCGCACTGGGCTTCATTTGCTTCCAGTTCATGATTAAGAACACCGAGATTCGTGTAGATACCGATGTCGCTTTGAACGGGGATCAGCCCAAGTTCAACGTATTCAAGGCCATGGGCAACTTCATTAAGAATCGTCCTGCCGTTGGTGCTACCCTGGCCGCTATGGGTATGTTCATTGGTATGCAGGGCGCCAACACCGCCGTTTCTGTTACCTTCCAGATTTATTTTGAAAACCCCAAAATTTCCGGACTGGTCGCCATGTTCTCCATGATTCCGATTGTTGTATTTACGCCTCTTGCTAGAAAGATGGTCGTGAAATACGGCAAGAAGGAGCTGTCCATGGTAGGTTCCCTGTGTTATGTTCTAGGCGCTGCAGTTCTGTTCCTGACGCCTTTGGGCATTATCCCTGTCAGTCAGGGCAAGACCGGCATCGACCTGATTATTTACATTGTTGCGCAGCTGATTATGTCTCTGGGCATGGGCATCTACTCCACTGTTTCCTGGGCCATGATGGGCGATGCCATCGACTACAACGAGTGGAAGACCGGCAGCCGCGAAGAAGGTGTTGTGTATTCCCTGCACAGCTTCTTCCGTAAGCTCGCACAGGGTGTTGGCCCCGCTTTGGCACTGACCATTATGCAGGGCATGGGCTATGTAAACAACGCCATCGACCCCGAAACCGGTGCCGAGTTCATCGATGTAACCCTGCTGTCTTGGGATTTCGCAGTAGAACTGCGTATGCTGCTTGCCATTTTGTTCCTCGTCGCTGGTGTTATGTTGTTTATCGGTCTGGGTCTGGTGTACAATCTGGATAAGAAGACGCTGGAGAAGATGAACAACGATTTGGCTAAGCGCCATAACGCTGACATTAAGAAGTAATTCTCCGCCGACCGAAATGATATCACCCTGCCGAAATCCGGCAGGGTGATATTTGAAATCACACAAAATTTATGTTATACCTTAATGGAGGTTTTTATGAGAGTAATTATTAATTTAAACAGAAAATGGGCATTTTCCAAGCAGGCGGATGCCATTCCAGCCACTGTTGACAGCAAGTGGGATTTTGTGAATCTGCCTCATTCCTGGAATGCCATTGACGGGCAGGACGGTGACAACGATTATTACCGTGGCACTGCCTATTACGCAAAGAGCCTGACCAAAGCAAATTTCCCTGCAGCGGATCGCTATTATTTGGAGCTTTGCGGCGCAAATTCCTCGGCGGATATTTATATGAACGGCAAGCATCTGGCGCATCACGATGGTGGCTACTCCACCTGGCGTGTTGATATCACCGCCGAGCTTGGCGTAAACAGTCTGCTGGTAATCAAGGTAGACAACAGTGCCAATCAAACCGTCTATCCTCAGATGGCGGACTTTACCTTCTACGGCGGACTGTATCGGGATGTGAATCTAATTTGCGTCAGCGAAAGTCATTTTGATTTGGACTACTATGGTGGCCCCGGCATTGTCGTGACTCCCACCATCAACGGCAAAGATGCAAGCGTGAAGGTGGACACATATGTAACCAATCTCAAGCAGGGCCAGACAGTCCGCTGCACCATTTACGATGCCGACGAGAACATCATCGCCCAATCAGAGGGGGCCACTACCGGTACGGTTTTGGAAATTACCAATGTTCACTTGTGGCACGGACGCAAGGACCCTTATCTGTACTGCTGCGAAGCGGAACTGATTGAGAATGGAAAGGTGCTGGATAATGTCTGCACCAGCTTTGGTTGCCGCACATTTGAGATTCATCCTGACAACGGGTTCATCCTTAATGGCGAGGAGTACCCTCTGCGTGGTGTCTCACGTCATCAGGACCGATGGGGCGTAGGCAATGCCCTCCTGCCCGAGCACCATGAAGAAGATATCGATTTGATTTGCGAGGTAGGCTGCACCACCATCCGTCTGGCACACTATCAGCACGACCAGTATTTCTACGACCTCTGCGACCGGAGAGGTCTGGTCATCTGGGCGGAGATTCCCTATATTTCCAAGCATATGCCCACCGGTCGGGAGAACACCATCTCCCAGATGAAGGAGCTGATTGTACAGAATTACAACCATCCCTCCATCGTGGTATGGGGCCTTTCCAATGAGATTTCCATTGGCGGTTCTGATGACGATTTGCTTGAAAACCACCGTATTCTCAACGACTTGTGCCATGAAATGGACAAGACCCGTCTGACCACTATTGCAGCAGTGTCCATGTGCAAGATGAGCGATCCCTATCTGCAGATTCCTGATGTAGTTTCCTACAACCACTACTTTGGCTGGTACGGCGGCGACACCTCCATGAACGGCCCGTGGTTTGACAAGTTCCATGCCACCCACCCCCATATTCCCATCGGCTGCTCCGAGTATGGATGTGAGGCACTGGACTGGCACACCTCCGACCCCAGACAGGGTGACTATACCGAGGAATATCAGGCCTACTACCATGAGGAGCTGATTAAGCAGCTGTTTACCCGGAAATATATGTGGGCAACCCACGTTTGGAATATGTTTGACTTCGGCGCCGATGCCCGTAATGAGGGCGGTGAGAATGGTCAGAACCACAAGGGTCTGGTAACCTTCGACCGCAAGTATAAGAAGGATTCCTTCTACGCCTACAAGGCATGGCTGTCCGATGAGCCTTTCGTCCACCTGTGCGGCAAGCGCTATGTCGACCGTGTGGAGGATGTGACCAAGGTCACCGTTTATTCCAACCAGCCCACCGTCGAGCTGTTTGCCAACGGCGTATCTCTGGGCGTAAAGGAGGCGGCGGATCATTTCTTCTATTTTGATGTACCCAACGTTGGCAAGACCAGCCTGCTCGCGGTATCCGGCGATTTGAAGGACGAGAGTATCATCCGCAAGGTAGAAACCTTCAACGAAAAGTATCGTCTGGTGGAAGAAGGTGCCATTCTCAACTGGTTTGACATCGAAGCCCCCGAGGGCTACTTGTCCCTGAATGATAAGATGGGCGATGTCATTTCCACCGTAAAAGGCAAGCTGCTGTTCATGGGTATGTTCGCCAAGATGATGGGCGGTAAGAACGGCAAAATGGAAGCTGCCGGATTTGAGGTCAATGCGGAAATGATAAGCATGATGAACGGATTCACCGTTCTGCGCCTGTTCACGCTGATGGGCGGTATGATGGACATCAAGTTCACCAAGGAACAGCTTCTGGAAATCAACGCCAAGCTCAACAAAATCAAAGCTCCTAAGAAATAAACTCTCCAACGCAAAACTGTCATTGCGAACCGGCGCGTCAGCGCTGATTTGCAATGACAGTTTTTAATAAATTCGTTCAGGCTACCGTTGCTTCCTGGGATTGTAGCAGAGCCTGTCGCTCTGACAGTGATTTCTGATCCACTTCCAGTGCAGCAAGGCGTGTCTCCAGCTCCAGCTTGACAGTTTCCTCCTGTGCGATTCGCTTGTCCACTTCCTCCCGGTACGCCACCCGATATTGATGCATCTCCTGCAGCAGAAGCTGGTGGTTCGATTGGGTAAACTTGTGATAGGAATCCACAAAGCCGACTCGAAGCTGGCGAAAATAACCACGCAACGCCGGAACCATTTGCTGCATCAGGCATTGCATCACGTAATCCAGCCGTCCGCCGTTCATCACACCAAAGGTATTGCCAATTCCCGGCAACGGAATCGGAGCGGGCAAACAGCGAGGCAGATACGGCAACTGGACGCTCAAAACATCCAATCCCTCATACAACTGCTGGAAAGCTTCCCGGAACTGACGTACCTTTTCATCACGCAGATTCCCCACCCGTCCATAGTACATCATCGCAAGCTTATCCTGATGTCTGGATGCGTGCATGCAAACCTGCGCCAGTTCCATCCGGAGGAACTGATTTATCTGATCCACGCGCTGGAATTGGCTCACCCGTCTGATTATCGACTCAACAATCTGATACGTGTGTTCATCCAACTCCCGACACATTTCCTGACAAAGGGACTCCGCATCTGAATACAGTCCGTTCACCTTGGACATTTTCTGCTCCTGCATAAATGCCTCAAGGTCGACACTTCTGGTCTTATCCAGCAGCTCCAGCCGTTGCCGCAAATCATCAGAAAGCCGAACCATCTGATTTCCCAGCGCGCCATAAATCTGCTCGAACAGGATTTCCTTGCGCTGCTCCTGAATCTTTTTACGCCACATGGCAGAGTGACTGCGAATGATTTTCTCCGTCCGCTGAGACAGAGCAACCATCTCCTGATCTCCCCGGGCGAATTCATTTTGCGCAAAGGTGCCAATGATTTCCGCCGAGTAAAACGGCAGCACCACCGGTGCTTCCACATCCAGTGTATTGCGCAGCTTCATGCTGATGTATTCCAGCATTCTGGCCCGTTCCCGGGGCGGCACCAAATCCAGCTTAGTCACCACAAACACGCATCGCTCCAGCACACGGCTGAGATTTTCCTCAATGAAATCGCAAAAACTTTCCGGCAGGGGTTTCGTTCCGTTGACAAGGATGATGGACAAATCCGACAGTTCCTCGATGGCTCGCACGGTCACCTCCTCGTGCCACAGCTCGGTGGCATCGGTACCGGGGGTGTCCACGATTCGTAGACCAGTATTTTGAAGTGCTGGTACCGGAAGGGTGACGGCGATGGTCTGGATCGACTGAGCCTGCTCATTCTGACTTCCCAGCAACTGCAACGCCTTTCTGGTTTCATCAACGCTGCCCAGCCGCATGATTTGCCGTTTTCCGTCTCGTCGGATGACTGCCACCGTATGTTCCTTACCGAATTCCAGCACCGTCGAGGATACCGTCGTGCCCTGCAGACTTGCGGCAGCCAACAACTCCGTACGCAGCATCGCATTGATAAATGTGGACTTACCGGTGCTGAATTCTCCCACAACACTGATATTCAGCTTTTTATCCCGGTATTTAGAATTCAAACGAGCAAAGCTGTCGTTGAGCTGATTTTTGACCTCCGGTTCCCACGGATAAGCCTCCAGCACCCGTTGCACAAACTGCAAATCGGACTCCGGAGCAGCCTGTTCCATATTTTCCTCAAAATCAGTCATGGACTGCCCTCCTCTATCAGCCTTCCGCAGACCATTCATTCAGAGAATCCAGCAATGCGTGGATTCTCTTTTCGCTCTCATTCAGGGCGGCTATGCGGCTGTCGATATTGGCCTGGCCCTTTTCCATCTCCTCGATGATGGCATCAAGCTGCTTGGACCAGTCCTCGATGCTCCGGTCCACTAGGGCCACCAGTTCCTCCGCTCGTTTACGGAAGCACTGCCGGACCTCCTGACTCACCGCCTGCGCAGACTTTTCCGCCTGCTCTATAATAATCTGCTGACCGGCCTTCGCCAGTTCTTCCTTCACCTTTTTAATGGTGTTTTCTTCTCGTTTTTTGGTGTCCAGCAGGATTTTCCCCAGAACCACAACGCCAATCAGCGGACTAAACCAGCTGAGCAGGCCCAGCAACACACTGGAACCCACACTGGTTGCAGACGCCTTCGCCAGATTCTGCGACACACTCTGCAATCCGGCATCGGCCTCGGTCATCTGCCCCATGCCCTTCAGTGCCGACTCAATCCATATCCGATCGTCCGTTTCAGATCCGCTGTCGCCGGAAACAAGGCCGCCAATGCTGTTCAAGTCACCCAACATCGTCTGCACATCCGCCAGCGCTGGCTGGATGATTGACTGATCCGTCTCCAGCATCATTGCCGTCAGAGTGGCCTTTCGCCAATGGATTTGCCGTTTCTCCAGCTGCTCCGAAAGATACGCCAGCAGTTCCTTAATCAGCTGTTCCACCTTGTTCTTGGGTGGCAGCGCCCCCAGCTTCGTGGTAGGCGTGCATTCCTCCAGCCAAGGCAGAATCGCCTCCGCCATGGCCCGCATCTCGTCCATGGCAGCCTGATGGTATTGGGGTAGACAGCTATCAACCTGCCGCTCTAACCGGGCACGAAGCTGTTCCTTCTGCTGCTTAAGCCGCTCCAACTGAGGCTTAGCCTTTTCATAACGCTCTTTGATTTCACCAAGTGAGGAGCTAATCAGCTTTTTCTGCATAGGGATGGCCCGTTCCAGCGCCTCCTTCTGGAGAATCTGCCCCAGCTGATAGGCCGGCTGTGCCAGCTTTGCCTTACCCTTCTGCCGCACCAAATAGTCCGACAGTTCCTTTTCCAGCCGTGCCATACCGGAGGCCTTCAGCGCAACCGGATTGCGTGCTTTTTTGGCCTCCAGCGCATTCAACGCCGAGGTAAAATAGAGTCCCTGATCGCCCAGCGTGGTAAACGGCTCCAGTCTGATGCGAGCATAACGCATGACCGCTGGCTTTTCCCGTTCCGGAATGCAGTCGAACCGATTGACTACGAACAACGGATCCTGAAAGCCCTGTGCCGCCAGGCAATTTTCCAAAAAGGACATCTCCTCCTTCGCACACAGTGCCTGCGCACTGAGAACAAACAAAATCGCATCGGCCTTGGACAGGTGTTCCACCGTGACGCGAGTCCGGGTCGCATGTTCATTCAGGCCCGGGGAGTCGATGATACGCACGCCCTGCGCCAGCAGTGGCAGCGGCCAGTACAGCACCACTTTATCGTAGGGGCTTTCCAGCAGCATCTGCGAGGGGTCGGCCCCCATGGGAATCACCACGTATCGTTCAATCTGGTCGTAGGGAATCACCACAGGCGGAACGTCCTTCATATTATGCTTGCGCATATGGGCCAGCACCGGCCGCGGGATATCGTCCGGCAATTTTTCCGGAATAGGGTTTCGGAAATACAAAACCGCCTTTTTTTCTTTGCCATAGCGCACCTCATTGATTACCGCCGTGCAAGGCAGCGCATAGGCCGGGAGCACATCCTCTCCCAGAAAGGCATTGATAAATGTAGACTTACCGTTTTTAAAGGTACCGGTCACCTGAATTTTGAAGCTGTCAGAACGAACCTTCCTTTCCAATGCTTCCAGCGTTGCCCCCTGCTGAGGAATATTCAAGGCACTGATTTCCTCCCGTGCAGCTCCCAGCAGCTGGACCAGCTTCGCCTGCCGTGCCCGGAAGGCACGGTACGGGTCCGTATAGCTATAAGCCATCCTCTCACATCCTTTATTTTGTGATTGTTACGCTCCGGCACCCACGAAACTCTGCCGCAGATGCTTCAGCTTCTGCAGCCGCTGAGCCGCCTGCTGGCGATCCGGATCCGATGCGGATTTGGACGAATGATTCAGTGCCTGACGCTGTGCTTCCATCCAATCCCGTTGTTTCTCCCGGGCCGTGCGGATAATTTCCGAATAGACGGAATCGATTTTCCTCTGGGAGCCTTTCAAAGCGTCCCGGACATACAGGGGCACATCCTTCTCAATTACTCCTCTGAGCCGGGTCTTCTGGTCATCCACCTTGCCCTTGAAGAAATGCTCCGAAGCCAGTGACGCACCGGTGCCGACGCCCATGGTCGCAACCACAGACAAAAAGCCCAATCCCACGCAGCTCAATCCCACCGCACCGAGAATACTCACCGCAGAGGTCGCTGCCCGGACGAGAGTCCGCTTTTTATCCAAACTTTCCACACTCACTCCGCCGGAATGCTCCATCAACTGCAACTCCTCATCCTCCACATCCAGAGCCGTGGGAGCGGAAACGGTGGTCTTGAAGCATTTTTCCAGACTGGTATTGAACCAACGAACGTCCTCTGCCACCGTCCGGGACACCTGATTGCCCACGGCGGTAGCCATATTGGTCAGCTCCACCTTCATCCGGTAGGGGCGATCCTCCCGCCACCAGCGTTCCGGCTGACTGGTATGCTGCAGCTCATAGAGCATCCGCTCGGTGATGGTAAGCTGATATTTCTGGGCTTTTTTCTGCACCTGCTGACCGGCCTTGAGACTGCGCTGCTCCATTTGCTGCAGCAGCTCCTCCCACTTGGCCTGAGCCTTATCCAGAGCGGCCTGCTTCTGCTCGACCAGCTCCTGCCGACGGCCCTGATCGGCGCAGAGCATTTCATGCTCCTCCTCTGCCGCATCCACCGCCGCACTGAGTAGGGCATCCACTCGTGCCAGGACCCACTTTTCCGTCAGAGCCATCCGCTTGGGGTCATTGACCCAGCCTTCGATGTGCTTTTTGATTTTATCCATACCGGTGATGCCACTGTACTGCGGCGGCACCGGCATATCATTGGGCACGAACACCGGAATGTCCATCCCCCACAGCGCCAGCTTGCTCTTGACGAACTCGATGATTTGTCCACGCTGGGCCTGAGGAATCTGATCCAGCTTGGTGATAACCAACATCAGAAAAGGGGTTTTCCGTGAAATCAAACGCTGCTCAATGAACAGTTTTTCACTCATACTCATAGCCTGCGTGGCGCTGATGGCAATCACTGCACCATCGGCAGTCAGAAGCGCATCACCAATCAGTCTGGCCCGCTCCTCCTCCAAATCTCCGGCACCGGGGGTGTCCAGCAATTCCAGATTATTGGCCCGGAGCCAGTCATTGTTCACCCCAGCCACCACCAGGCCCTTCGGATCTTGTCCGCCGAAGTTATCCGCCACAAGGCCATCCCAGGATGCCGCTCCCAAAGGAAGCGCCGGATGCTGCACACCCTTCTCATCCCGATAGACCAGCCCCGGCTCCGCCGCATAACGAATCCGGGTCAGCATGGCTGTGGTGGGCATATTACCCACCGGCAGCACGTCCGCCTCCAGCAAACGGTTCAGGAAGGTGGATTTTCCCCGACTAAACTCGCCGACCACTGCCACTGTGAACCGATCCCGGCTCACATCCTGTAAAATTTTCTGTACACTTCCGGCCAGACCGTCAAAGCCACATTTCGACAGCAACGCCGCACTTTCTCGCAATGCCCCCGCCGCCTTACGGCTCAACCGAACAGAAGGGTTCTTTTTATTATCCACTGCCATGATTTATCCTCACGCAAGATAGGTATCGTAAAAGTTCCGGTCCATCGCCTGATAAATGGGCATCTGACAGGGCTCCACCATCATCTTAAGCAGATCGCTCAGTTCCTGACCAGTCACCTCCGTCCCAGCCAGCATCTGTGCGCAGACCCCATCGTACAGCCGGTACAGTAGCTGTCGGTTGTCCTGATAGGTCTGCTTGTTCCAATCCCGAATGGCCTCATGACGGAACAATCCAATAGGCCGGTCAAAATCAACCTTAGCAAAGCGTCCATCGGCGCTCAAATCCTGAAATCCCACGACCTTTCCATCCCGGACCCGTACCGTGACGGTATAGCGAATGGGATAGACCAGTGTCTGATCTCGCTTTCCGGTAACCTGATACTTCAGGAAAGGAATCATCAGCAGCACTTCACCGTTACACTGGCGCAGCACCGGGTACCCTTCCGCATAGCCCAAAGGCATGGCGCACTGGACCAGAAAATCGCTGGTCCGTAGCGCACCGATTAATTCTTTTATCGAAACGACCTTGTCCATATCAAAAATCCTCCATCACATATCAGGGATAGCATTCAATCATCTGGCAATTGCCGTCCTCCCAGGCATCCACGAAGGTGTCCAGCGGAATCGCCGCACCCTGTCCGTCGGGGTTGCCGGAGTCGTTGATGATGACCATGGGGTTGTCCGGATCGGAATCGTCAATACCAATGACTTCAATTGCGTGATTGGCCTGATCCGTGGGGGAGAACACATCCGCATCCTCCTCGAACCAGATTTCATCCGCATCAATGGAAACGATGACCTTACCGCCCTGATCCAGACACTGCCGGATGTCATCCACATCATTGTTGAAGCTCATCTCGTTTTCAATTCCGTAAAGCTCCAGCATCTTGTTCATATGGACCATCGGCGTACCGCCTTCCTCGCTGAACCAGCCATTGGCCTCAGCGGTGTCAGCAAACTGCTCCATATCGATTTCCTGACCAGTCAGCTCCTCGATGACGAATTTCTGCGAGTACAGTGCGCAGCGCTCCGTCTGACCCTGATATTCCCATTCTTCCATGGACTTCCACGGATCACCGGTCACATCCTCCCGGTCCGCATCGGTGTCAAAATGCTCCAAATCCTGATGATTCAGGCTCTGTCCACGGGTCACATCCTGCACATCGGTCAGCTGATCCACCATGACCAGTCCTTCATCCGCCTCAGCATAAGCGGTCACGGTTTCAAATACGCCGTCACCGTCACTGTCCACGCTCTCAACATAAGTATCCACCTGACCGTCACCGTCGGTGTCCAGCCACTGGCCATCCACTACGGAGTCCGCAATGCCATCGCCATCGGCATCGACATACAGTCTCTGACCCTCCATGAGGCCATCGCCGTCGGCATCGACGCTTTCGAGAACGGTATCCACCAGACCGTCGCCGTCCGTATCCAGATATTCCGTCCGGTTGTCCACCTGGCCGTCAAAATCCAAATCCAGTTCGTCAATGACGGTGTCGATAGTGCCATCGCCATTGGAGTCCAGCTCCAGAACGCTCCGGTCTACAATTCCATCGCCGTCCTGATCCACCTGCGTCAGGATACCATCTTCCACGCCATCGCCATCGGTATCCACATAGGAAGCCCACAGGTCCGCCTTACCGTCGCCGTCCTGATCATACGCCTCCTCATACACTTTATTGTAATCCCGAACGATACCATCGGCATCAATGCCAGCCTTTCCATCGCCATCCAAATCCGCAAGACCGGACATGGGCAAAACCTCCAGCTCCGCTTCCGGCTCCTGACCCGACGGTTCCGCAGGCTCATCGGTATTGCCCGGCTCCATGTCGGGCACATCCGTATCGAAATAGCCATCGCCGTCCGCATCCACCAGAACCAGTTCGGCGTAACCATCGCCATCCTGATCTATGTGCAGGGTTTCCAGATAACCATCGCCGTCGGTGTCCTGATAGAACTGGTCGGAGAAGCCATCCCCATCCAAATCCTCGTGCAGCACATCTACCATGCCGTCCATATTCAAATCCTGAGCCATGACGTCCAAGTCGCCGTCGCCATCGATATCATAGCTCTGACTTTCATAGTAGCCATCGCCATCGATGTCCTTATGCAGCACATCCACCACACCATCGCCATCCGAATCCTCATAGATGCGCTCGGCATAGCCATCGCCGTCCTGATCCTCGGCATAAAGCTCCGGCTCATTTTCCTCGTAAGCAGGCTCCTCCGACGCAAGCAGGTCAACAACCTCGTCTACCTCGCCGTCGCCGTCGTAGTCCACGGCCATCAAATCCATCTGTCCATCCCCGTCAGAATCCATCGCAAGGGTATCAAACAGGAGATCACCGTCCGTATCGACCATCATGGTGTCCAGCAGACCATCACCATCGGTGTCCGCCTGGACCACATCATAAAGGCCATCGTCGTTGGAATCCACCTGCAGAACATCAAAGATGCCATCACCATCCACATCGGTCATGACGGCATCTACAACGCCGCTGTCATCGGTGTCTACCATAACCACATCGAAGGCACCGTCTCCATTGGTGTCCTCTACAATGGTCTCAAAGAAAAAATCTCCATCGGTATCCAGCAGCGTGGTATCCGCCACGCCGTCGAAATTGGTATCCTGAAACATCATGTCCATAATGCCGTCGCCGTCGGTATCCATAACCACAGCATCCATGATACCATCCCCGTTGAGATCCACTTCCTCCGCAAAAACATCCGGACGGCCATCCCCGTCCAGATCGAAGTTCGGAACATTCCGGTCACTCATATGCCATCTCTCCTTTGCATAAAAGCCTTTGCTAAACGGTCTTATTTTTCAGCAAAGATATACAGACATTATACCTTATTATAGGGAATGCTGTCAATAAGTAATCCAAAGAAAAGCGCATCGCTAAAGCGATGCGCCGGAGGTAAACCGGTAGGTACCGGCCATGGCAGAAACGGAGCCGTCAAGAAACGCCGCACAATCTTTCATCATACGAAAGCCACAGCGCAAATGAAGGGAAACGGAAGCTTTGTTGCAATGGTAGATGTGAGAATAAATCGTCACCGGCCCCTGCTTTTGAAGATATTGAAGGGTCTGGGTCAGCAGGGCGGTAGCATAGCCTTTGCGACGATGGGTTGGGGGTGTCTCCAGCCCGGTCAAAAGAAGTCCATCTTCGTATGGCTCCAGTCGCAGGGCGCAACGGTAAACGCCATCCACCTGCCAGAGGCAGTACAATGCTCCCTCCGTCCGAAAGAACACCTGCTGCAGATAATCAAAAAGGTCGGCCTCCTGCCGACGGTCGCATCCATATAAACGGGCCAACTCCTCAAAACGCAGCTGATTCATGGACCTAACTACTAACAGCATCCGCCCACCTCCAATCTGCACCGATGGTAGCAAAGCAAACCCCGGATGTCAAGGCATTTTCCGTCAAAAAGTTCGGTGCTTTTTTAATAGGTTTACAGAATCTCGTTTCCATAATCGTGGATAACGGTTAATATCCAAAAAGTTATTCACAGTTTCCACAGAGTTATCCACAGGTTTCTGTTTTAAAAAACCTTGTCGAATTTTGTCCAATTCACATTTTGCCGATAAAATTCAAACTATTTCAACGATATTTTCTGGGTTTTTCAGCTTTACATAAAATGTTTATGCAACATTTTCATACATTCCCCTTTTTTCGTCAAAAAGTGCGGAAGTGTTTTCCACTTCCGCACTTTTTCACAATGCTTCACCCAGTATGGACTTAGTGGCATAGGCGTTCAGGCTCATATCCGCCACAGTACCAGCCAGATATTCATAGTAGGCCTGTGCTCCAATCATGGCACCATTGTCACCGCAAAGCTTCAGCGGCGGCAAATAAACCTCCACCCCCAACTTCTGCGCCGCTGCCAGAATATCGGCTCGGATTCGGCTGTTCGCCGCCACGCCGCCAGCCACCGCCAGTTTTTTCCGACCGGTCTGTTCGAGGGCTTTGATCACCCGGGGCACCAGCGTATCAGAAACCGCAGCGGTGAAGGACGCACACAGACTGTCGATGTCCAGTTCCTCCCCCACCTGCTCCGCATGATGAATCAAGTTCAGTGCAGCAGTTTTCAAGCCGGAAAAGCTCATGTCATAGGGGTTTTCGCCGGGTCTGGACCGAGGCAGAACATATTTTTTATCGTCGCCACGTTGGGCCGCCTTGTCCAGCGCCGCACCGCCGGGGTATGGCATTCCCAGCACACGGCCCACCTTGTCAAAGCACTCACCGGCAGCATCGTCCAGCGTCGTGCCCAAAATTTCCATATTGGTGTAACCCTTCACATCAATAATCATCGTGTGACCACCGGAAACCACCAAACATAGAAATGGCGGCTCCAGCTCAGGGTACGCCAGATAGTTGGCGGCGATGTGACCACGAATGTGATGGACGGGAATCAAGGGCTTGTTCAGCGCAAGTGCGGCAGCCTTGGCGAAATTCACCCCAACCAGCACCGCTCCAATCAGCCCCGGCGCATAGGTAACTGCCACCGCATCAATGTCCTTCCGTTGCAGACCAGCCTGCGCCAGTGCCTGATCCGCAAGGCCGTAAATGGCCTCGATGTGCATGCGAGAGGCAATCTCCGGCACCACGCCACCATAGATTCGGTGCAGTTCCACCTGCGAAGCGATGCAGTCGGTCAATACCTGCCGACCGTCCCGAACGATGGCCACAGCCGTTTCATCGCAGGAGGATTCCACCGCTAAAATATTCATTTAAACACATCCTTTTCAGGAAAAATCCGAATTTTTGTCATGGGTAAGCTCGCCATTTCCCCAAATAGGAATCTGTTCACCCAGATAAGTAGGCTCCGGCTTAAAAAGGCAGGTAAAGGTGTCTTTCACCCGTGCAAGCACCTCTCGCATCTCACGACCGTTAGCGTTTCCATAACCGACCAAATCCGCATCCACGCCATAGGCTTCGATGCCAAGGCTACGGGCAATACGAATCGAGCGGAACAGATGATAGGTCTGGGTCACGATGATGATTTTGTCCGCCCGAAAAATCTCCTTGGCACGGTACATACTTTCATAGGTGGAGAATCCTGCATGATCCATGAACACATTCTCCGAGGGAATCCCCTTGTCCACCGCAAAGGCTTTCATAGTGAAAACCTCATCATAGCCCTCCCGGCCATGGTCGCCGGACATCAGCAGCTTGGGTGCGGCACCCATCTGATACAGCTCCACTCCTCGACGGAGCCGATCGCGCAGCATGGGACTGGGTGTTCCGTCATCCCGAATGCCGCAGCCCAGCACCAGAATGCAATCCACATCCTCCAGCGCCGCTGCCTCCTGTACGGACAGCACATACTGATCCGTGGAGTACACCACATAGGCGTTGATGCCAAACACCAGCGCCAAACCGCCTACGCACAGACATAGTACTACGCACAACGTGCGCAGCAGCAGCCTTTTCCAGTTTATCTTTATCTTTTTCATATGCCATACCCATTTCTTTGCAGAAATTATTGTTTAGCGCAGTAAGCACCGTACTCCAGTCAACGTATGTCATTGCGAGGAGGGCAAAGCCCGACGTGGCAATCTCCCGGTAAAATGTTACATTTTCAGAGCTGTTACGTTGGTTATCCTCGGTAAATCCCTGTCCATTATTCATCAACCAACATTGTACCAGGAGATTGCCACGGCCCTTCGGGCCTCGCAATGACACGTTTTTGTAAGTGCATTGCACTGCTAAACGATAATTTACGACATCACATCACTTTATGCTTCCCTACCAGTGCCATAAAAAATCTTATCACAAAAATCAGGGTATTTCGTGTATTTTTTGTAAAATTAAGGCATCTTCTTTGGGATTCCGGTAGTAATTTCTCCGGCACCCCACCTGCACAAACCCCAGCTTTTCATAGAGGGTCTTGGCAGGTTCATTGGACGCACGCACCTCCAGCGTCAGTTTGCCACTGCCAATTTCCTTCAGCCGGTCTGCCAGTGCCATCACCAGTGCCTCTGCGATGCCTCTCCGGCGGAAGTCCGGATGCACCGCCACATTCATCATGTCCGATTCATCCAGCACCGTCTGGGAGCCGATATAGCCGACCACCTGCTCCCCTTCCAGCGCAACCAGCCACAGAGAAAGGGGGTTCGTAAGCTCCGATGCGACACTTTTCTCGCTCCACGGGTCAGAAAAACACAGCTTTTCCAGTGCTGCAACCTGCGCCACATGGTCTTCAGTCATGGATACGATTGTCATTTTGCGTCGTACCAACTCTTTCCCCACTTGGCCTCGGCAGTCAAGGGAACATTCAGGCTCGCCACCTGCTCCATTTCACGGCTAACCAGTGCCGCAACCTCCGGTGCGATTTCCTCCGGGCACTCCACAATCAGCTCATCGTGGACTTGCAACAGCAACCGGGCATCAGGGAAATTATCCTGCAGTGCTTTGTCCACCCGAATCATCGCCAGCTTGATTAGATCAGCGGCAGTACCCTGAATGGGCGTATTCAGAGCGATACGTTCCGCACCGCTACGGATATTGAAATTGGAGCTGGTCAGCTCCGGAATATACCGCCGGCGGCCGTACATGGTGGCGGGGTAGCCCTTCTCCCGAGCCTCCGCCACGATATTTTTCATATAATCCCGAACGCCGTGGTAGTTGGCAAGGTAGCTTTCGATATAGTCCTTGGCCTCCCAGCGGCTGACGCCGATATCCTCCGCCAGAGAGAACTCTGAAATACCGTAGACGATGCCGAAATTAACCGCTTTTGCGTGACGGCGCATCAGGGAGGTGACTTCCTCCTTCGGCACGGCAAACACCTGCGACGCCGTAACGGTGTGAATATCCAGCCCACTCTTGAAGGCCTCTTGCATGGTAGCGTCTTCGGCAATGTGGGCCAGCACACGCAGCTCAATCTGGCTGTAATCCGCATCCACCAGAACATGACCATCCTTCGGCACGAACATTTTCCGGATTTCAGCACCCAAATCGGTACGAACAGGGATGTTTTGCAGGTTCGGTTCGGTGGAGGACAGTCGACCGGTGGCGGTGACAAGGTTCTGGAAGGTGGTACGGATTCGACCATCCTCGCAAATCACCTTCATCAGACCATCGGCGTAGGTGGATTTCAGCTTCGTCAGCATCCGGTAATCCATAATAGCCGGAATGATGGGGTGCTTGCCTTTCAGCTTTTCCAGCACGTCGGCATTGGTAGAGTAACCGGTCTTGGTCTTCTTCACGGGGGGCAGACCCAGCTTGTCGAATAACAGTTCTCCCAGCTGTTTGGTGGAATTGATATTGAAACAGCCGTCGGAATAGGAATAAATCAGAGCTTCGCAGTCAGAAATCCGCTGCGCCAGCATCTGTCCGAACTGCTCCAGCTGCTCCTTATCGATGGCAACACCGGCCTTTTCCATCCGGTACAGTACGCCGCAAAGGGGCAACTCCATGTCGAAATATAGAGTTTCCATCCCCTGCTCTTTCAGCTCCTCATGGAGGGGCTGGCGCAGATTCCACAGCGCCTCGGCACAGCCGGCGGCATCTCCATCCTCCACGCTGACCCCAAGGAAATTAGTGGCCAGCTTGCTGACGGGATAATCGGACTGGGAGGGGTTCAGATCATAGGCCGCCAGTGCGGTATCAAAACCGAACGTCCCGAAAGCAAGTCCCATTTCGTCCAAGCGGTGCATGGTAGACTTCATATCATGGCAGATGCAGTCGAATCGACCCGACAGGCAATCTGCAGCCATCTGCGCCTCCATAGGTGTCAGGGCACAGACACCTTTCTCCCACGCAATGCCCAAAGAGCCATCTTCCGCCACATACACGGCGCATTTTTCGCCCTTTTCCGGCAAATCCGACACTCTCGGCAACGATGTGACAGTCTTTTTCGTCTGCTTCGGCACCTCCTGCGCAGCACCACGCAGACCATATTTATCAATCAGCTTCACAAACTCCAGCCGCTGGAACAGCTCATACAGCGCCACCTTATTATAAGGCTGGACAATCGCATCCTTCGGCTCAAAGTCGATGGGCGCCTCCGGTTTGATAGTGGCCAGCTCATAGGAAAGATAGGCGTTTTCCTTGTCGTTTTCCAGTTTTTCACGGAGTTTGGGTCGAATGGTGGCATCAGAAATGTTCGCATAGACCCCATCCAGTGTGCCAAATTTCGTCAAAAGCTCCTTGGCGGTCTTTTCGCCAACGCCCTTGACACCGGGGATATTATCAGACGAATCCCCCATCAAGGCTTTCAGGTCAATCAGTCGTTTCGGCTCAAAGCCGTATTCTTCGCGGAATTTCTCCTCTGTATAGAGGGTCGCCGTGGTCTGTCCCGGACGGGAAATCACCAGCTTGACATGGACATTTTCATCAATCAACTGCAAGCTGTCCCGATCGCCCGTCACGATTACACATTCCCAGCCGTTATTCGAGCAGATTTGACCAACGGTGCCAATCACATCGTCCGCTTCCCAGCCCTGACACTCGTAAATCGGCACGTTCATAGCTCGCAAGACGTCCTTCATCACCGGCATCTGCATCGCCAGCTCCTCGGGCATCCCGTGACGGGTGGCCTTGTAGCCGTCGTACTGCAGGTGGCGGAAAGTGGGGCCGTGCAGGTCAAAAGCGACACAAACTGCGTCCGGTTGCTCCTCTTTTTCCATTTTCTCCAGAATATTCAGGAATCCGTAGATGGCGTGGGTATACAGGCCATCACGGGTGGTCAGAGGACGAACACCAAAATAAGCACGATTTATGACAGAATTACCGTCTAAAATCAGTAATTTCATACTTTTCTCCACTTTGCGCCCTGAGGGGTATCGATGATTTCGATGCCACGGGCTTTCAGCTCATCACGAATCCGGTCGGCTTCTGCCCAGTTCTTCGCCTTCTTGGCTTCGGTACGGGCGGCAACCAGCGCATCGATCTCCGGGTCGGCATTTTCCGCCTCTTTCCGCGCATTTTCAACACGGACTTTTTCCGCATTTTCAAGCAGATTCAGGCTCAAAACCTGATCAAAATCCTTCAAAAGTGCCAGCTTGGTTGCATCAGAGCACTTAGCCTTCAGCACATCGTAGACCGCCGTCACCGCAAGGGAGGTATTCAGGTCGCCGTTGAGAGCGTTGTTGAATTTCTCCTTCAGAGCGTTGAAGGCATCGGCCTCCACCTCGCCCTCGCCATTGAGGGTGGCAATCTTGGCAATCAGCTTTTCATAGGCCACGGCGGCATTGTCCAGATTCTCCCAGCTGAACACCAGATTCCGGCGGTAGTGGCTCTGCAGGCAGAACAGCCGGTAGGCCATGGGGTCGTAGCCCTTGCTCTCCAGCAGGGACACCGTCAGGAACTCGCCCTTGGACTTGGACATCTTGCCATCGTTTGTATTGAGGTGATGGACGTGGAACCAGTAGTTGCACCACTTATGACCCAGATAGCTTTCGGACTGGGCAATCTCGTTGGTATGGTGGGGGAAGGCATTATCAATGCCGCCGGCGTGGATATCCAAATCCTCGCCCAGATGTTTCATGGAAATACCGGAGCACTCGATGTGCCAGCCGGGGTAGCCGACACCCCAGGGGGAATCCCATTTCAGCGCCTGATCCTCGAACTTGGACTTGGTGAACCACAACACGAAGTCGTTGCGATTGCGCTTGTTGGTATCCTCCTCCACGCCCTCACGAACGCCAACTGCCAAATCCTCCTCGTCGTGGTCGTTGAACACATAATACTTCTCCAGCTTGGAAGTATCGAAGTACACATTGCCGCCGGCTTCATAAGCAAAGCCCTTTTCCAGCAGACCTACGACAATCTTAATAAACTCGTCGATACAGCCGGTGGCAGGCTCCACCACGTCCGGACGCTTGATGTTCAGCTTTTCGCAGTCCGCAAAAAACGCATCCGTATAATACTGGGCGATCTCCATGACGGACTTATTCTCACGCTTAGCGCCCTTGAGCATCTTATCCTCGCCGGTATCCGCATCGGAGGCCAGATGACCCACGTCCGTGATGTTCATAACACGCTTGACATTGTAGCCCTGATAGCGCAGTGCCTTCTCCAGCACATCCTCCATGATATAGGTACGCAGATTGCCGATGTGGGCAAAATGGTACACCGTGGGGCCGCAGGTATACATCTTCACCACATCCGGTGAATTGGGCTGGAACAGCTCCTTCTTATGGGACAGAGAATTATAAAGATACATATATGATTTCCTCCAATCGGTTATTTATAACAAAAAAACGCCCCCTGCACCTAAGTACAAGAGGCGGGTCTGATGACTCGCGGTTCCACTCTCATTTATCGCTCATAACCACTTTCGCTCCCGGACGCACGTTCACAGCCTTCCCCCATCGGGGCTCCCAGCCCATGGCCCCGACTCTCTGATGGTTTCCCTCTGCTACTCTTTCCGTTCATTGCGATATTCATTTCATATATAATACCATCTGACAGGGATTCTTGTCAAGCACGGATTGTCTCGTTAACTTTTTAACGTTTCTCGTTAAATTTTACTTGACAAACGTTATATTCCATGTTATGCTGTTGCCATCAAACAACAACAGGAGGAACGAATATGGAAAAACTTACACGGACCGCCAAAATTCTGGATACGGTTCTGCGAATCCTATTCTGGATCATGATTGTGGCGGGCATCATCGCAATCGTCGGCATTGTGCTGTCCTTCGCACTGCACGCTGCTGGGATAGATGCTGGTACACCAATCTTTGAAATCGATTTAGACTTCATTACACTGGAGCTGGCCGAAGGAGTAATCCCTGCTCAAGAAATTGCCAAGATACAGCACACCATCAATCTGGTCGGTATCTTTATGCTTATTGTAGGTATGACTCTGGGGGCCTTGTGCATCCAACTGCTGCGGGGCATCCTGCGTCCCATGAAGGAAGCCCAGCCCTTCCATGATACGATTAGCACAGGATTCAAAAAGCTGGCATGGCTGGAGCTAATCGGCGGTGCAATCCTCAGTATCACTGAAGTCATTATGGAGCATCTGATTATCTACGCATTTGACTTGAAAGAACTGCTAATCAACGATAAAATCAGCGGCATCACCTTCCAGATGAATCTGGATATCAACTTCCTGGTCACTGCGGCGGCTTGTTTCCTGCTATCGTACATCTTCCGCTACGGTGCGCAGTTACAACAGCTGTCCGACGAAACGCTGTAAGGAGGTCCCTATGCCTATCATTTTGCGACTGGATCGGGTCATGGCCGACCGGAAAATGTCCCTCAATGAGCTTTCCGAAAAGGTCGGCGTTGCCAACGTCAACCTGTCCAAGCTAAAAAACGGTAAGGTCAGCGCTATCCGGTTCTCCACGTTGGAGGCCATCTGCGATGTGCTGGACTGCCAGCCCGGAGATATCCTCGAATTCCAGCGAGAGAACACCTGAGATTCGGTAAATTATTGTTTAGCGCACTAGCGGCGAAGCCGCTCTCGGCTCCCTCTCTGAGGGAGCCGGCAAAAATCTTTGATTTTTGACTGAGGGAGTGTCAAAACAATGATAGGCCACTCCCCCAGTCACGCTGTCGCGTGACAGCCCCCTCAGGGAGGGGGCCGAGGGATGGTGCGTACTGTTACACCGCTAAACAATAATTTACCGCAGAAAGCACTTTTTCGACAGTCTGAGCGGCTTCGCCGCTAGTGCGGTAACAATAATTTCTGTACCGGGCGAAATCTACCTCTTGCATATTATCTTTGAATATTGTAAAATAGAAAAGAATATGCGTCTAAAAGAAAGGATACCTTATGGGAAAGCAACTCAAACCCGGTGAGAACAAAATGGGCGTGATGCCCATTGGAAAGCTGCTACTGAATATGGCCTTGCCCATGATTATTGCCATGCTGGTGCAGGCCCTCTACAACGTGGTGGACAGTTATTTCGTCTCCCAGATTTCCACCGACGAAACCATCAAGGAAAGTGCCATCGCCGCCATGTCGCTGGCCTTTGCGGTGCAGAACATCCTGATTGGCACCGCTGCCGGCATCGGCGTGGGTGTCAACGCCTTGCTGAGCAAGTCCCTTGGCGAGGGTAATCAGGATCGAGCCAACCGTACCGCCGGCAATGGCATCGTGCTGGCGATAATCGCCACGGTGGTCTTTATGATTTTCGGCACCTTCGGCTCCAAAAGCTACTTCGGCCTCATGTCTAACTCGGCACTGACCGTGGAATTCGGCACGACCTATATCTCCATCTGCTGCGTTGCCTCTCTGGGCATTTTCATTGAAGTGCTGTGCGAACGGCTGCTGCAGGCCTCCGGACGGACCTTCTACTCCATGATTACCCAGACCACCGGTGCGGTCATCAACATCATTTTGGATCCCTGCCTGATTTTTGGCCTTGGCCCCTTCCCCCAGATGGGCATCGCCGGTGCCGCCATCGCAACGGTCATCGGTCAGTGGGTCGCCGCCATCCTGGCCCTGATTTTCAACCTGAGATTCAACCCCGATGTCCAGCTCTCCCTGCGCTGCCTGAAGCCCAAAAAGGACATCATCCTGCCAATCCTCATTGTGGGCATCCCTTCCATCATCATGACCAGCATCGGCTCCATCATGAACATCGGCATCAACAAGATTCTCCAGCAGTTCACCCAGTACGGCGAGGTGCCGATCAACGTCTTTGGCATCTACTTCAAGCTCCAAAGCTTCTTCTTTATGCCCCTGTTTGGCCTGAATAACGCCACCATCTCCATCGTAGCCTATAACTACGGTGCGCGCAAGAAAGAAAGAATCATCAAAACCTTGCGGTTGGCCTGCATCAGTGCGCTGTGCTTCATGCTGCTGGGCGTGGCGGCATTCCAGCTGGTGCCGGATTTGCTGCTGAGCATCTTCGATACCTCCGAGACCTTCCTAATGCTGGGCCGCAGTGCACTCCGAATCATCAGCCTGTGCTTCCCCTTTGCGGCGGTGTGTATTGCGCTGGGTGCCAGCTTTCAGGCGCTGGGCAACGGCATTTATTCCACCATCGTTTCCCTGTGCCGTCAGTTGCTGGTGCTGCTTCCGGCAGCGTACCTGCTGAGTCTCAGTGGCAACGTCAACGCTGTCTGGTGGGCCTTCCCCATCGCCGAGTTCATGAGTCTGGCCACCACCATGCTCCTGTTCGTCCGCATCTACCGGCAGAAAATCAAACCATTGCAGTAACCACCACCGGAGGGGCATTGCCCCTCCGGTCTTTATTGTTGTAAATTATCGTTTAGCGCACTAGCGGCGAAGCCGCCTTGGCTCCCTCTCTGAGGGAGCTGGCAAAAATCTTTGATTTTTGACTGAGGGAGTGTCAAAACAATGATAGGCCACTCCCCCAGTCACGCTGTCGCGTGACAGC
>JAZQIN010000192.1:0-9213 GCA_045541155.1 Faecousia sp. | reverse complement strand
CCGCCACGCGCTGCCCCAGTTGGGGACCGAACAGGTCGAGGCCAATTTCTTCCTCACGAACACAGCCGATTTGCCGTTTCCACAGGAAGAAGGGAGCCAGACGGGGGTCGTCCGTCACCTTCGGGCGTTTGTAAAGCTCGGCGGTGATGGGCTGTCCCACAGCGGCCTCGGTATCGGCGATGAGCTTCAGAAACTCATCGGGCCTGGCGGAGATTCGTTTTCGGAATTCCTCCAGCGTGGCGGTACGGGGCTGCCACCAGAAAAAGCCATAGTGGACCCGGTCGGGGTTGATTTCGAAATACAGACAGGGATTCTCCGCCCACCATGCCACGTCCTGCCGAATGCAGATCCACAGGCTCTCCTTGTAGGGTTGAGGGTGGTGCAGACGGGCATCCCGATAAATCCGGCTGACTTTCAGAAGATTGCCGGGCCGGTCTAAAAAGGGCTGGAACAGGTCCTTGCCCAACGCCTTCATGGGCTCATAGAGGGTGTCCACATATTCTTTTTTATGCTGCAGGAACCAGTCCCGGTTGTTGTTCATGCGAATGCCCCAGAGAAAATCGATGGTCTCCGGAGAAAAGCCTTCAAACATGAGGTCACCTTCCTTTCCGTATATTATCGGCGGCGAAGCCGTCCTTGGCCCCCTCTTTGAGGGTAGCAAAGCGATTGTAAATATACGATTACCAGCGGCAATCGCACAACAAACTATGTGTCACGCGATTAGCGTGACTGGGGAAGTGTCAAAACAATGATAGGACACTCCCTCCGTCAGCCCGTTCGGGCTGCCACCTCTCCTCTGTACTAAGTGGCTGTAAGCCGCTATGCGGCAACAGCCACTAAGCCTCAAAGAGGGAGGCAAGGCATCAGTCCTTATGTCTTGTCTTCCAGATGATCTGGCCCCGATGCTTTTCCTTGAAATCATTGTCTGGGGCTTCCAGAACGTAGCGTTCACAGACGTTGATTACGGTGGTGTCCAGATAGGTATGTTCCCGTTGCATCGTACCATAGCCGGGGGTATAACGAGGGTGGACATGACCGTGGAGCAGAAATTTGGGCCGATACAGCTCCATCAGCTCCAAAAAGCAGGGAAACCCATTGTGCGCCGGATCTTCCGCATCACCAATGCCCTTGGGAGGGGCGTGGGCCACCACGATATCCAGACCGCCCATCCGCTTGAGTTTATGGTGGAGCTTTGCCACACGACGGGCCATCTGGTAGTCGGTGTACTGATGATCGCCGGGGTGATAGCGCAGGCAACCTCCCAGTCCGAGGATTCGCAGACCATTATAGACCACCAGATGGTCATCGATACAGTCGCAGCCCTCAGGAGGGTCCTGCTTATAGGAGGTATCGTGATTGCCGTGGACGTAGAGCACCGGGCACCGGGCCATGGTCACCAGAAACGACAGGTATTCGGCCTTCAAATCACCGCAGGCCAGAATCAAATCGTATTCATCCAAACGCCCGGGGACGTAACCATCCCACAGAGCGGCGCATTCTTCGTCGGAAACGGCAAGTATTTTCACAAAAGGGCCTCCTTTTCGGCTGGAATCTCATCTCTATATACGCCCAGCTCCCGGACCATGGCACGGGATGCGGGCAGGATTTGCTCGAAGGAAGGAATCTGACCGTCTACGTTGTCGCAGAGCCAGTCCATGTGTAATATCTCATCGGGGGTCAGGGTACGGGAGCCGTCGTTGCGGAGGGCACCGTCCTGACTGCGGATGGTGCGGAAGAATGGGTCAATGGTGCCGTTCTGCAGCCCCTTGCGCAGCAACTCCGCCAGCATCCGAACGCCCTCTGGGAGCTTGTCAAAAAGCTGCACGTCCACCACGCCACTGTCCATGCCCCACCAGTAGTTGACCGCACGGTTTTTATCCTTGGAGCTATCCCACGCACCGGACATGATGGAGCGAATCACATTCTCATAGAACTTGCCCCACATCCAAACAGGAGAAGCCAGAGGACTAAGACTTCCGCCATCATCCAGTTGGTAGGTGCCATAGGTGCAGAAGTCCAGATAGATTTGGTTCTGGCTGGGGACCTCTCGATTGGAGATGACCCGAACGCCGTCCTTGATGAAGTCCGCCACCGGCGCACCGGGCAGGCAGGACCACCGGAGCCGAATCTTGGCCCGGGGGTTGGTCAGCTGGGCGCCCAGAGCGAAGGCATTGATGGAGGCCGGTTCGCCGTAGATGGGGTAGCTGGCGATGTAACCGATTTCGTCGTGGCCGGCCATGGCACCGGCGATGGCACCGGTGATGAATTTTCCCTCGTAGAGGCGGCTGTAATAGGTGCGGATGCTGGAATAGGGCATATCCACAGAACAGTTCAGGAACCGAACCTTTGGATGTTTTACTGCGGCTTTCAGGGTATCCCGGCCCATCTGGGGGGTGGTGGTAAAAATCACCTGCGCACCGGCCTCGATGGCGGTTTCGATGGCGGACTGGGTATCCTCCACATTGAAGAAGCTCTGGGTGGTCACCGCATCGCCCATGACCTGCTCCAGATAGAGCCGACCCTCATCGTGGGCACGAATCCAGCCGCTGCGCTCCACATCCAGCTGGTGGAGGAAGGCCACGTTCAGCCGCTCCGGACCCGGGGAGATGATTCGGCCGAGGATGCCGGCCTTGGCCTTGGGGGTGGAGGTCTCCACCTTCACCGGCTCCGGCTGGGAAACGGAGTTCAGGTCATCCCAAATGGCGGTGAGGGTCTTTTTCAGTTCCTCACCGGAAAGCCTGCCCAAATCTCGGAAGGGGTAAACCTTCAGCCACAGCAGTAGCGCCTCCTCCGGACGAAGGGTGAGCATTTTACCGTTAAGGGCCTCGTAAGCCTCCCGGAAGTATTGCAGATAAGCGGTGAAAGTCAGCTGTTCCCGTTCGGACCATTCCTCACCGGGCTCCTTGCCCAGCGCGGACAGCAGCCGCTGGTAGTCGCCGGGGCGGCGGTAGCGGACGCTGTAGATTTTAGCGGTTTTATAAAAATCAAGAAATTCGTAGTAAGCACGAATTCTGGGGGAGTTGTCGTTTTCAGGTAGGATGCGGGTCACGTTGGCCGGGATGCGGGCGGAGCCAAAGTGCTTCAGGACGCTGACCCGTTTGTTGCCCTCCTGCACATAGAATTCTCCTAAGTATTCATAGCAATCGATGGGGTCCCGGATGCCCTCATCGGACAGGTTCGCCATGCAAAGAGCGACCCATTTGTTAGCGAATTCGCTGGTCTCGTCCAGCAGTGGTTGGAATCCGGCGGTGAAGGCCCAGATGCGGCCACCGGTACGGGTACCCACAATCAAATCCGCAGGAATCTCCACCAACCCCACCCGTTGGGTGGCGGCGGTGGTCAGGTCCGGCAGAATCTGGTCGAGGACCTTTGGATATGGTTCCAACCCTGCGGCGACCCTTTCTTTATATTCACGCTGTCCGGCGCGGAGCGCACGGGCATATTCGTCAAATGCTTCAGTCCTGTTCACACAAGCCCTCCTTAAAATAAGCGGTGCGAATCTATATTTCTAAGCAATTATATCATACCCAATTTCTGCGGATTTTGCAACAAAAAACTGTAGGTAGTTTGAAGATAAATGTTTGTACAATCTGCACATTGATAAAAAACTGGGCCTCACATTTCTGTGAGACCCAACTTTTCTTAACTTAGTGGCATTGACCAATGCGCACCCTTTTATGATTTACTTTACCAGCAGCTCCGCAATCTGGATGCAGTTGGTGGCGGCGCCCTTACGAACCTGATCGCCGCAGCACCACAGGCACAGGCCGTTGGGGTCGGTCAGGTCGGGACGGATACGGCCCACATACACGATGTCCTGACCGGAGGTATCCAGAGGCATGGGGTACTGCTTATTCTTCAGGTCATCCACCAGCTTCACGCCGGGGGCCTTTGCCAGCACCTCACGGGCTTCCTCCACGGAAACGGGACGGTCAAACCGCAGCTGTACGGAAATGGAATGGCTTCTCATGACGGGAACACGGACGCAGGTGCAGGACACGTTCAGCTCCGGCAGGTGCATGATTTTCCGGCCCTCGTTCTGCATCTTCATTTCCTCGCTGGTGTAGCCCTCGAACTGCTCGCCGCCAATCTGAGGAATCAGGTTGTAGGCAATCTGGTAGGCGAAGGTCTTGACATCCACAGGTTTCCCCTCCTGCAGTGCCTTCATCTGGTTCTCCAACTCGGCCATACCGGCAACGCCTGCGCCGGAAACAGCCTGATAGGTGGAGGCCACCATGCTCTTGATGGGAGCGATGGAGTTCAAGGCATTGACAGCGGTGACAGTGATGATGGTGGAGCAGTTGGGATTGGAAAGGATGCCCTTGTGGTTCTTGGCGTCCTCGCCGTTGACCTCCGGCACAATCAGGGGCACGTTGGGGTCAAGGCGGAAGGCGGAGGAATTGTCAACGAACACAGCACCGGCCTTGACAATGGCAGGAGCGAAACGCTCAGCGATGTCGTTCTCGGCGGCACCCAGCACGATGTCCACGCCCTCAAAGGCAGTGTCGCAGGCTTCCTGAATGGTCACGTCCTCGCCCTTGAACTTCAGGGTCTTACCGGCACTACGAGCAGATGCCAGCGGCACCAGCTTACCCACGGGGAAGTTCCGTTCCTCCAGAATCTTCATCATCTCCTGGCCCACCGCACCGGTGGCACCAAGGATGGCAACAGTATACAATTTCATGGTGATTACCTCCACAATTTATCCATGTCATTGCGAGGAGCGAAGCGACGTACCAATCCATTTATTGGGAGGGCGGATTGCCACGCCAGTGTGCGCACTGGCTCGCAATGACAGCGTATTACTTTACAAAGCTATTATACAGCACCTTGATGGCATGGGCGAAGTCCTTGTTGTCCACGCCGAAGATGATGTTCAGCTCATCGGGACCCTGATTGATCATACGGATGTTGATGTCCGCCTGACCCAGTGCGGCAAAAATCTTGCCGGAGATGCCGGGACGGAAAGCCATCTTACGACCGACAGCGGCGACCACCGCAATCTGGTCGTGGACATCCAGCGTATCAGGCTTCACTTCCTGCTGAATCTCACCCAGAACGGTGTACAGGCAGGGGGCGATGGCGGCGGTGGGCATGACCACGCTGACGCAGTCGATGCCATTGGGTGCGTAGTCCACGGAAATGCCGTGGCGCTCCAGAACCGTCAGAATCTTCCGCAGGATGCCCACCTCGTTGCTCATGCCTCGCTTGGACATATGCAGGATGGTGAAATCCTTCTTGCCGGTGATACCGGTGATGAACCGGCTGGGGTCGGCATCGCCGCTGAAACGCTCCCGAATCATGGTGCCGGGGTCGTTGGGGGCGTTGGTGTTGCGGATGTTCAGGGGGATATTCTTCTCGCGGACAGGGAAAATCGTACCCTCATGGAGCACCTGCGCACCGGAGTAGCTCAGCTCTCGCAGCTCATCGTAGGTGACTTCGGGGATGACCATGGGATCGTCCACGATACGGGGGTCCGCCATCAGGATGCCGGAAACGTCCGTCCAGTTCTCGTAAACATCCGCATCCAGCGCGGCGGCCGCCAGCGCACCGGTGATGTCACTGCCGCCACGGGTGAAGGTGCGGATATTGCCATCGGGCATCAGGCCGTAGAATCCGGGAATGACCACGCCCTTGCCCTTCAGAGCCTGCTTCAGAGCGGCGTAAGTCGCTTCCTGATCCACGGTGCCGTCGAATTTGAACTTAATCCAGTCGATGGCATCCACGAACTGATAGCCCAAGAATGCCGCCATCAGCTTGGCAGAGAAGTACTCACCACGGCTGACCAGCTCATCCTGAGAGATGGCCTTGGCGTCCAGACGCTTTTTCAGAGCGGCAAATTCGCTCTCCAGATCCACCTTCAGCTCCAGCTCGTCACGAATGCCGAGGTAGCGGGAGGTAATCATTTCAAAAATCCGGTCGCAGTCCACGCCGTACTGGGTGTGGGCATGGCACAGGTACAGCAGGTCGGTGATTTTGTGATCGTCCTTGGCACGCTTGCCGGCGGCGGAGACGACCACCACCCGGCGGCCCCGGTCGGACTGGATGATATCACGAATCTTCCGGTACTGGCCTGCATCAGCCATGGAAGATCCACCGAATTTGGTTACTTTCAACATAATGGAACCTCTTTCCAATGATAATGGCTGTCATTGCGAGGAGCCGAAGGCGACGTGGCAATCCGTTTGTTTTGAGAGGCGGATTCCCACGCCAGTGTGCGCACTGGCTCGGAATGACATGGTTTTCTGAGATTACAGAGAATTTCTTGCGATGGCGGCGATGAAGGCATCGGGGTTGTTTTTCAGCCAAGCGTGCATATCGCTGACGGAAACGGGCTTGGTGACCACAGCATCGCCCCAGTTCTCAGAGGTGTTCTCCTCCAGCCATGCATCCTTACCGCCCCGGACGTAGTAAATCAGCTCCTCGTCGTTGACGGCGGCGACCTTTTCGCCATAGGCGCAGTAGAAGCCCCTGCCGGCCAGCAAGTCGGCACAGTCCTGCACCACATTATATGCAGTGGGGTAACGGCCGGCGCCCTGACCGAAGAAGCTCATGCGACCGGAGTACTTGCCCACCAGAGAAATCAGATTATAGTTGGAGGGGACAGCAGCCTCAGGCTGACCAGCCGGTACCAGCGTGGGCTGGACATAGGCGCTATACTTGCCATCGGCGCACTTGCCGGTGGAAATCAGCTTACAGGTGTAGCCGTGGGCGGTGAAGGCAGCCACGTCGGTGGCAGTAATCTTGCTGATGCCGGTGACCGGGACAGTGGCAGCGTCCAGACTCACGCCGAAAGCGATGTTGCTGGACAGAATCACCTTGTGCCAGGTGTCGATGCCCTCCACGTCGGTGGCAGGCTTGGCCTCGGCGTAGCCCAGAGACTGAGCCTGCTTCAGGGCCTCGGCGTAGCCCAGACCCAGACGGGTCATAGAATCCAGAATGTAGTTGCAGGTGCCGTTCATGATGCCGCCAACCTGCTCGATGGGCTGAATCCGACGGGAGCGCTCCAGCTCGGAGAGCCAGCCGATGCCGCCGCCTACCGCAGCGGTGCAGCGGAACTGGACACCCATCTTCTCTGCCAGAGGCAGCAACTCGTCGTAGAAGGTGCAGACCAGCGCCTTGTTGGAGGTGATGATGTTCTTACCGGCCTCGATAGCGGCACGGACGAATTCGTAGGCAGGATGCAGACCACCCATGGCCTCCACCACCGTATCGATGGTGGTATCGTTCAGGACGCTCTGGAAGTCCTTTGTGACCTCCGCGTCGGGAAGGGTCACATCCTCCAGACAGACCACCTTCGCCACCTGAATGTCATCCATATTGGCGGTGATATCGTACACGCCTCTACCCACAACGCCAAAGCCCAGCAGACCGATTTTCATATTGGTTCCTCCGATATCTATATGTACTAGCGAAAATACTTGCTTTTTTGCCTGAAACAGTATATCATATACCTGCGAAAAATGCAATAGCATGAAAAACAAGGAATTAACATTATTACAGCCCTGTTTTGTGCGCTTTGGCGCATAACGGGGGGTACAGGAGGATATATCGTGATTTATCATTCTACACGCAGCGCATCGCTGCAGGCCGACAGCGCACAGGCGGTGCTGGAGGGACTGGCTGCTGACGGCGGACTGTATGTTCCGGCGCAGCTGCCGGACTTTGACTGGAAGAAATGTCTGCAGGGCAGCGCCATGGACATGGCGACGGATATCCTGTCCGCATTACTGCCGGATATCCCGGAAATGGACCAGCTGGTGCGCAAGGCCTACACCGGCAAATTCGCCACCGAGGAGTTGACCCCCACCGTTGGCGTGGGCGATTTCCATGTTCTGGAGCTGTTCCACGGCCCCACTTCTGCCTTTAAGGACGTGGCGCTGTGTATGCTGCCCCAGCTGCTGACGGCGGCACGCCGTGCTAAGGGCGTGGAGCAGGATATCCTGATTCTTACCGCCACCTCCGGCGACACCGGCAAAGCGGCGCTGGAGGGCTTCAAGGATGTGGACGGCATCAAGATTTGCGTGTTCTATCCCGATGGCGGCGTTTCTCAGGTGCAGCGTGCCCAGATGGTGACCCAAGAGGGCAACAACGTGACGGTCTGCGCCGTGGTGGGCAACTTTGACGATGCCCAGACCGGCGTGAAGAACATCTTCGCCGCCTGCCGTGACAAGGAAATGCCCAGCCGTCTATCCTCTGCCAATTCTATCAATATCGGTCGTCTGGCACCTCAGATCATGTACTATTTCAAGGCCTATCGGGATTTGCTGGATGCCGGCAAGATTGCACTGGGCGACGAGGTGAACTACTCCGTTCCCACCGGCAATTTCGGTGACATTCTGGCAGGCTATCTTGCCAAGAAGCTGGGTCTGCCTGTGGGCAAGCTGATTTGCGCCTCCAACGCCAACAAGGTCCTCACCGATTTCATCCGCACCGGTACTTATGACCGGATGCGTCCTCTGTACAAGACCGATTCTCCCTCTATGGACATTCTGGTTTCCTCCAATCTGGAGCGACTGCTGTACCTGCTGAGCGAGGATGCGGAGCTGGTAGCCGGCCTGATGAAGCAGCTGAACGAGAATGGCAGCTATCAGGTGCCGGAGAGCCTGCTGGCGAAGATTCAGGCGGAGTTCTGGGCGGACTACTGCGACGACGACGGCGCACAGAAGATTATGGGCAAGGTCTGGGCAGAGTACGGCTACGTCTGCGACCCCCACACCGCCTCCGGCTGGGCAGCTGCCGAAAATTATGTAAACCAAACCGGTGACAACAGCGCCATGGTGGTGCTGTCCACAGCCTCTCCCTATAAGTTCCCCGAGGCGGTGCTGAAGGCCATCGGCCAGACTCCTGCCGGCGACGGCTTCGACCAGATGGAGCAGCTGAACGCTGTCACCGGCGTTGCGATTCCGAAGAATCTGGCGAACCTGCGCACTAAGGCGGAGCGCCACACCGGCGTGATTGAAAAGACCGCCATGCTGGATTTTGTGCTGAAACTGTAAAACATACCGCCGGGGCTGTGACCATACAGCCCCGGCGCTCCAGACTGCCAAAAAAGTACTTTCTGCGGTATATTATCGTTTAGCGCACTAGCGGCGAAGCCGCCTTGGCTCTCCCTCTGGGAGAGCTGGCACCGCCGAAGGCGGTGACTGAGAGGGTTTCGGCGCTTTATATACCCTCTCCGCCCCAGTGTGCGCACTGGGGCACCTCTCCCAG
>JAZQIN010000191.1:0-20002 GCA_045541155.1 Faecousia sp. | reverse complement strand
TCATATGGAGGTTAAACAGTATGAAGGTAAGACCGTCCGTTAAGCCCATGTGCGAAAAGTGCAAGGTCATCAAGCGCAAGGGTCGCGTTATGGTAATTTGCGAAAACCCCAAGCATAAGCAGAGACAAGGCTAATAGGAGGTGCTGAAAAAGTATGGCACGTATTTCTGGTATCGATCTTCCCCGCGATAAGCGTATCGAAGTTGCGCTGACTTATATCTACGGCATTGGCCCCGCCCGTGCTGCCGAGGTCCTAGCTAAGACCGGCATCGACGCTGACATCCGCGTCAAGGATCTGACCGAGGATCAGGAGGCCAAGCTGCGTGACGTCATCGAGCATGATTATATCATCGAGGGTGACCTGCGCCGTGAGACCGCTATGAACATCAAGCGTCTGTCCGAGATCGGCTGCTACCGTGGCCTGCGCCACCGTCGTGGTCTGCCCGTCCGCGGCCAGCGCACCAAGACCAATGCTCGTACTCGCAAGGGTCCCAAGAAGACCATCGCGAACAAGAAGAAGTAAAAGGAGGGATATGTAATGGCTGCAAAAGCTGCTAAGAAGGTCATCAAGCGCCGTCGTGAGCGCAAGAATATCGAAAAGGGCGCGGCTCATATCCGCTCCTCTTTCAACAACACCATGGTCACCATCACCGACCTGAACGGTAACGCCCTGTCCTGGGCTTCCTCCGGCGGTCTGGGCTTCCGTGGTTCCCGTAAGTCCACTCCCTTCGCCGCTCAGACTGCTGCTGAGACCGCTGCCAAGGCCGCGATCGAGAACTGCAACCTGAAGTCTGTCGAGGTCTATGTCAAGGGCCCCGGCCAGGGACGTGAGGCTGCTATCCGTGCTCTCCAGACCGCTGGCCTGGAAGTCGTTATGATCAAGGACGTGACTCCCATCCCCCACAATGGTTGCCGTCCTCCCAAGAGACGTCGTGTCTGATTTTGTGATAGGAGGAATTTTGCTTTATGGCTAAGAATATGCAGCCCGTGCTGAAGCGTTGCAGAACGCTGGGCGTTTCTCCTGCCGCAATGGGTTACTCTAAGACTTCCAACAAGAACCCCGGCGGCCAGAGAAGAGCTAAGAAGTCTGAGTACGCTACTCAGCTGACCGAGAAGCAGAAGGTCAAGTTCGTTTACGGCATACAGGAGAAGCAGTTCCGGAACTACTACGACAAGGCCGCTCGTGCCGAAGGCAACACTGGTGAGGTGCTGCTGACCTACGTTGAGCGTCGTCTGGATAACGTCGTGTATCGTCTGGGCTTTGCCAACTCCCGCCGCCAGGCTCGCCAGCTGGTGAACCATGGTCACTTCACTGTCAACGGCAATCGTGTCAACATCCCCAGCTACCTGATTAAGGTGGGCGATGTGATTGCTGTTTCCGAGAAGAGCGTTTCCAACAACTTCTTCAAGAAGCTGAAGGAAGACGATACGTTCGTTGCTGCTCCCAAGTGGCTGGACCGCGATAAGAATACCCTCACCGGTAAGGTCGTTGCTATGCCTACCAAGGCGGATATCGACTTCGACATCGCCGTCCACCTGATCGTCGAGTTGTACTCCAAGTAATCGACCCCCTATCCGTACGTTTGTTCAAAGGGTGGGGCGGTCCACGCCCCACACAAGTAAAGGAGGGTTATGATTCATGGTAGAAATTGAAAAGCCTCGCATTACCTGCGTGGATACCCCTGAGGATCTTTCCTACGGCAAGTACGTCGTAGAACCTCTGGAGCGCGGCTACGGCATGACTCTGGGCAATTCCCTGCGCCGGATTCTGCTAAGCAGCCTCCCCGGCTATGCGGCAACATCCATCAAGATTGGCGGTGTGCAGCATGAGTTCTCCACCATTCCCGGTGTCACCGAGGATGTAACGGAGATTGTGCTGAACGTCAAGCGGATGATTATGAAGCTGCACAGCATTGGCCCTAAGACTGTGTATATCGATGCAGTTGGTCCCTGTGAGGTCACTGCTGGTGATATCAAGGCCGACGGAGAGGTAGAGATTCTGAACCCTGAGTTGCATATCTGCACTCTGGGCGACGATGCCACTTTCAATATGGAAATCACCCTGTCTCAGGGCCGTGGCTATGTTTCCTCTGATCGGAACAAGACACCTCAGACCGTGATTGGTGTGATTCCCATTGACTCCATCTATTCTCCTGTGAAAAAGGTGAATTATACGGTGGAGCCCTGTCGTGTCGGTGACAAGACCGACTTTGACAAGTTGACCCTTGAGGTCTGGACCGATTCCACCATCTCCGCCAAGGATGCCGTGTCTCTGGGTGCGAAGATTCTCTCCGATCACCTGACGGTGTTCACCAGCCTGTCTGACGCAGTCAGCGCTGGTTCCACTGTGGTCGAGAAGGTCTCCGACCGTCCTGACGCAAAGCTGGCCATGACGATTGATGAGCTGGATCTGTCTGTCCGTAGCTTCAACTGCCTGAAGCGCGCCAACATTAACACCGTTGCTGATCTGATTAACAAGACCGGCGAGGATATGATGAAGGTCCGTAATATGGTTAAGAAGTCTTTGGACGAAGTTCAGAAGAAGCTGGAGATGATGGGCCTGTCCCTGGCCAGCGAGGATTCTGGCAGCAACAACTAAGTTAACCTTTCATAAAGGAGGAAACGTTCATGTTTGGCACTCGTAAGCTGGGCAAGACCAGCACACAGAGAAGAGCGCTCCTGCGTCAGCAGGTCACCGATTTGCTGGCTAACGGCAAGATGGAGACCACCTTCTACCGCGCCAAGGAAGTGCAGCCCATGGCTGAGAAGATGATCACCCTGGGCAAGAAGGGCAATCTGGCTGCTTACCGTAAGGCTATGGCATACATCACCAAGGAAGATGTTGTTCAGAAGCTGTTTAAGGAGATTGCTCCGAAGTACGCCGACCGTAATGGCGGCTACACTCGCGTGACCCGTACTGGCGCTCGCCGTGGCGATGCCGCTGAGATGGCTGTCATCGAGCTGGTCTAATTCGGTCAATAATGATAGATAAAAGCCTGCCGCAATGCGACAGGCTTTTTTTCTGCATCTAGGAATCATAAAGTGAGTGTACATAACAAAACTGCGCCACAGGCGGCAGCGGCGACTGTCAGCAAGCTTTTTCCTTTGTAAGCCAGCACAACAGCTACGATAAACCCTAAAATGGCTGGGATGCGGTCCGTTGCGTAGAAGATAGCCGGAACGGTCATGACTGCAAGCACGGAGTAGGGAATGTAGTGTAGGAAGGATAGGATAAACCGGTTAGTGATTCTCTTTTTCATCAGTACCAATGGGAGCATCCGAATCAGGTAGGTCACACCGGCGGTGACCAATAGGTATAGAAAGAATTTCATTGAGTTGCCTCCATTTCAACGGGGGACACAATCGCCATAATGGCGCTGGCTGCGCAGGCGCAAATGATGATAATAAAGCCACTGGGAACGGCTTTCAACATTGGAACAAAGTAGAATCCACAGCTTAGTAAAATGGCAATTCCAACGCAAATGGCGGTGGGGTTGCTTTCTTTCATTTCAGGGACTACGATGGCGATGAACATTCCGTAGATTGCCACACTCAGGGAAGATGTGACAATGGCTGGGAGGATATTGCCTGCCAAAGCGCCTAGAATGGTACCGGCAGACCATCCCAACCACGGGGTAAGAATCAGGCCGTACAGGTATGCTTTTTTGACAGTACCGCTTTGTCCGCTGGCAACGGCGAATACTTCATCTGTGTTGATAAAGGAAAAGGCCAGTCGATGGGGCGTTGTCATGTCCTTGTCCATCTTCTGGGATAGGGAAATGGACATCAAGGCGTAGCGCAGATTGATGACCAGCTGAGAAATAGCCAGCTCAATCAGGCTTCCCTGCATGGCGATGATGGGCACTGCAGCCAATTGACCTGCGGAGGTAACGCAGGTCATGGAAATCATTAATGCTTCCAATGGCGTCAATCCTTGCTGAACGGCGGAAATACCGAAAGCAAAGGATACGGACAGATAACCAAGGCAAATGGGAATGCCGTCCAACAATCCTTTTTTGAATCGTTTCATATGTATCAGACCTTCTAGATTCATGCTGCAAACCAGATTTGTTTACATTTTCGCCTATGGCGAAAATTAATGTAAGGCTCGGTCTAGCCCTCGGCGGCGGGGCTCGTCCGCATCGCATTGAATGTTTCAAATCTGTCTATGGTCCAACAATAAAACCCATCCGATTGGATGGGTTTTATTATTGGAGCTGCTAGCCAGATTTGAACTGGCGACCTCATCCTTACCAAGGATGCGCTCTACCGGCTGAGCTATAGCAGCGTATTTTGTTTGGCGTGTCTCTCAGACAGCTTTGCCATTATAACGCAGAATAACAGAAATGTCAAGCCTTTTTTTGAAAAAACATCGATTATTTTATAACGGAATAATCGTCTAAGATAGAGGGGATTACTTAGCGTTGTATTTGATAATGTCGCTAATCTCACAGTTTAGGATATAGCAAAAGCGTGAAAGAATATCGGAATCGATTCGTTCCACTGTGCCGGAGCACCATTTTTCAACGACCTCAAATCTGGTGTCAGCCAGCTTAGCCAGTCGATAGCGCGTGATGCCTTTTTGCTCAATCAATTCCTTTAAATGCACCGTAACATTTCCGTATGAGCTGATATTAACAACACTTCGCAATTCATCCATTCCTATCACCAATCGTATTGTACCCTATGAATTACATATTGACAATTACGGCTTGCAATGGTACTATCTACATAGTATTAAATATAGGAGGAAAAATGCGTGAAAAAAATTATAGCACTGATGCTTGTTGTTTTGTCTTCGTTAGTATTCTTTGCGTGTGATTCGGATAAACAAGATGCGCCTAAACCTACAAGTTTTGCAACAGAACCAGAGCCGACGTTGTCTACTGAGGAGATTCGCAAAGATGAGGCATATGCGCTTGCGAGCGAAATACACGATATCATGTGTGAATTTGATTTTGAAACGATATTTGAAGAATATTCAGACGTAAAAAGTAGAGCTAGTCAAAATAAAAACAGCTTGCTTGATTATGGGGGGACTGCGTGGCTGGCATCGTATACATCACTTTCACAGGAAGAGTTGGATGAAGGTATTATTTATGTATTCTGTGGTGGGACTGAGGAAGGATATAACAACACATCTGAGGAAGAGAAACAAAGAAATAGAGAGCAAATCAATAAAATTGCTTGGAAAAGTGATATCTATGCAGATGGTGTTTGGGGAGCATACCATATCAACGGAACGTTTGATATGATGCAAGGAAAACTGAAAGATTTACGGATAAAACTCGATTATTTCCAAGAGGAATATTCGGATGAATATGAGATATATACAGATATGGAAGATTGCTATGAAACAATAGAGAGGATACTATCAGATTACATGGATGGAATGGGTGGATACGATCATTTGGATTCCATTGTGGAGTCTGCAGGACTAAGTAATTTTGATTTACAGCTAACTAATTTAGGATTTCAGATTCTTTGCTACTATACGGAAAAGGCAGACTAAATAATTTGAAACACCCCTGAGCGGTTGACCAGACTGCTCAGGGGTGTTTCGGAGAAAAGAGAGGTAGGAAAATGGATATTGACCAAATCCATCATTCTTATGGTAAAGTATATCATAGGAATGTTAAGAAAATAAGTGGAGGAATGTTAAGAGAATATGAAGTCCTCAAACCGGATAGCCACAGAACTTGCAGAAACGGGAGCTGGGGGCGATGGCCTTACCGCAATGGGGGCAGGGGATGGTCGGGGCCGGAGCCGCAGCCGGGCGGTTCATGGCGTAGCGCTCCAAATGCAGGTAAATCGACATCGCATTATTCCGATTCTGTCCCCAATCCGCCATCTGTGCCTGATATTCGCATTCAGAGTGGATGGTGATTTGGGTGGAATAAGGGGCAACGGCGGCGACCGTCACGCAAATACGTTCTCCCCAGGATGTGGCGCTGGCACCATGACGATACCAGAATGTGCCGCCGTTGGGTGCAGGTGCCATGCTGAGGAACTGGAGGGCCTGGAACTGGCAGAACCGCATCGAGCGCAGTTCATTGACGATGTACTGCGCCGGTATCTGATAGATTCTGGATTCACTGTGTTTTGCGCCCATGGCAGCACCTCGTTCGTTCATATTTTGTTCATTTTATCAGAAACTGTAACCGATGTCAACCCATGGTGTGCAGTGCGGCGGCGAGGGACATGGTCACCTGCGCACAGCGGTGTGCAGCGATTCTCTCGAAGGTGGGGTAGTCCATCTCGGCGGAGTTGTCTGCCTTGTCGGAGATGGCCCGGAGAATCACGAAGGGAATGCCATTGCGATAAGCGGTCTGGGCAATGGCAGCGCCTTCCATTTCGGTGCAGAGGGCACCGGTGTGGGCGATGATTTGATCTTTTAGCATAGGATCGGCCACAAATTGATCGCCGCTGGCAACACGGCCTGTCTTGGTGTGACCTGCGTTGACTGTTTCCGCAGCAGTGAAGGCTAGCCGCTGCATCAGTGCATCTGCCGGGAAAGCAATCAAATCCATTCCCGGCACCTTTCCATATGGATAACCAAAATTAACGCAATCAAAGTCGTGATACATGGCATCCTCGCTGACTACCATATCGCCGATGTCCAAATCAGCGCACAGAGAGCCGGCGATGCCGGTGTTGACGATGTGGGTAATATGGTAGCAATCACATAGGATTTGGGTGCAGATGGCGGCGTTGACCTTGCCGATGCCGCACTGCACCACCACTACCTCCAGTCCGGACAGCTGTCCTTCGTAGAAGGTGCTACCAGCAAGGGTAGAAGAGTTTTTGTTCTCCATACGTTCCAGCAGGGTTTCGACTTCCTGCTGCATGGCACCGATGATTCCAAGCTTTGTCATAATGTCCTCCTTAGTCCGGGTAAACCAGACGGTCTTGTGTAATGTGTAGTAGTAGGGAAGCGTAACGCTTGCCCCAATAGTTGGCCATGGGCAGATCCATGTCCAGATAGTGACCGCAGTCTTTGGCGCTGGCACCAGGGACCGCTCCGCTGAAATCAGCAATGAAGCGGAAGCAGTCCAAAACCAGCGGCAGGATATCTTGAGAGCTGAAATCTCCGGTCATCAGTAGATAGAACCCTGTTCGGCAGCCCATGGGGCCGAAGTAGAGGACCTTATCCTTCCAATTAGGTTCATTTCGCAGATAGGTGGCAGCCAGATGCTCGATGGTGTGGATTTCGCCGGTGTTCATCACCGGTTCATCGTTGGGGCTGGTGAGCCGCAGGTCGAAGGTGGTGACGGTTTCTGCGCCAACCTTGTCTTTTCTGGAAACGTAAAGCCCCGGCTGGAGCTTGATATGGTCGATGGTAAAGCTGGTGATTTTCTCCATAGAAGCCTCCTGATTTTTTATCCATTATACCGCACGTGCCAGCATATTGCAAGAAAAATCCCCTTGCCAATGGGCAAGGGGATAAGGTCAGCGATTTTGTGTACGGTATAGTTGTGCATAGATGCCATTCGTTTTGACCAGCTCTTGGTGTGTGCCGGACTCAGTAATGATGCCATCGGCGATGGAGATGATTCGATGGGCGGCACGGATGGTGCTGAGCCGATGGGCGATAATCAGGGTGGTGCGTCCTTCAGCCAGTGCATCGAAGGCACGCTGAATTTTTGCCTCTGTCATGGAGTCCAATGCGGAGGTGGCCTCGTCCAGAATCAGAATGGGCGGATTCTTCAGGAAAATGCGGGCGATAGATACACGCTGCTTTTGTCCGCCGGACAGAAGGGTGCCTCGTTCGCCCACATAGGTGTCGAAGCCCTGAGGCATAGCCAAAATATCCTCGTAGATTTCAGCCTTTTTCGCCGCCTCGATGACTTCTTCTTTGGTGGCATTGGGGCGGCCGTAGCGAATATTCTCGAAAATCGTGTCAGCGAACAGGAACACGTCCTGCTGAACGATACCGATGTTCTCGTGGATGGACTTTTGGGTCACGTCCCGAATGTCCTTGCCGTCGATTTTGATGGAACCGCTGGACACCTCGTAAAATCGGGGGATTAGTTGACATAACGTTGTCTTTCCGCCGCCGGAGGGGCCGACGATGGCGATTGTCTCGCCAGGTGCCACATGCAGGCTCACCTCCCGGAGTACATCCAGCGTTCCGTCGTAGGCAAAGGAGACTTTGTCCACCCGGATATCTCCCCGAATGTTCGTAAGCGGCTGTGCGTCTGGCTTGTCCTGCAGGGTAGGCTCCGTGCGCATGATGTCCACGAAGCGATTCAGTCCGGCGAAGCCGTTGGCGAACATCTCCGAGAAATTTGCCATTTTCCGCATGGGCGCTACGAAGGATGCAATGTACAGGGTGAAGGTCACCAAATCACGGTAGTCCATCTTGCCATTCATCACGAACCAGCCACCCACACCGATGACCACCACGTTCAGACTGCACAAAAAGAACTCCATGCAGCTATGGAATTTGCCCATAGCCTTGTGAAATTCTCGTTTGGAGCCCTTATAAAGCGCGTTAGCGGCCTCGAAACGGGCGCTTTCAGTATCCTCATTGGCAAAGGCCTTAGCGGTACGGAATCCGGACAGAGAGCTTTCGATTTCCTGATTGATGTGACCGGTTTTCTGCTTCATGGCACGGGAGGTTTTTCCCATGCTTCGCCGCAGCGTCATGAGTACCAGAAAGAAAATCGGAATCGTAGCTGCTACCACCAGTGCCAGCTCCCAACGAATGGTAGCCATGACAATTAGTGCACCGATGATGGTCAGGATGCTGGTCAGCAAATCCTCAGGACCGTGATGTGCCAGCTCGGTCAAATCAAACAGGTCGGTGGTAAGGCGGCTCATCAACTGACCGGTGCGGTTTTTATCGTAGAAATCGAAACTCATGGTCTGCATATGCCGAAACAGGTCGGAACGGATGTCGGCCTCGACCCGAATACCGAAGGTGTGACCGAAATAGGCAATGATGTAGTTGAGGATGGAGCGAAGAACGTAAAAGCCCAGAGCGGTGACCATGATAGTGAAAAACAGTTGGTACATCCGGCCGGGGAGCATATCGTACAGAGCACTCCGTGTTATCAGTGGGAAAGTCAAATCGATGATGCCAACCAGAACGGCGCAGAGGATGTCGACAGAAAACAGCTTCCAGTGTCGCCGAAAATAGTGCAGAAAAATCCGCAGAGGACGTTTATTTTGGTAATCTTTTGTGGTCATAGTCAGATTCCTCCGTTTCATACTTCTATTATACACCGGAAACGAAAACTTGCAAGCGTGGACTTTTTGGGGAATGTGTGGTATACTCAGTAAAAAGCAAAATTATTGTTTAGCGGTGTAACAGCACGCACCGTCCCTTGGCCCCCTCTGACGAGGGGGCTGGCGAAAATCTTTGATTTTCGACTGGGGGAGAGAAGAATTTCAACATTTTCTCCCCCACCGAGCCGGCGTTCGCCGGCCCACCTCCCTCATCAGAGGGAGGCTTTGGGGGCGGCGCTTAGTGCGCTAAACGATAATTTACAAAAGGAGGAAAGTCATGACGATACTGCATTCCGACAAGGATATCATTGTTTGCATCAAGCCGGTGGGGCTGGATTCGGAGAAGGAACTGCCTGCGGCACTGGGGGAGGAACTATATCCTGTCCACCGCCTTGATAAAAACGTGGGGGGCGTCATGGTCTATGCCCGTACTCGCCAGGCTGCTGCGGCGCTGTCCAAGGCCATTCAGGAGGGTGCCATGGTGAAGGAATACGTAGCCATGGTCCACGGCACACCACCGGAAGTAGGGGATTGGACGGACCTTCTGTGGAAAGACAGCACAAAGAACAAGGTTTTTGTTGTGAAACGGGAGCGTAAGGGTGTGAAGAAGGCCCGGTTGGAGTTCAGCCGTTTATCGGAAGGGGAGACCTCTTTGGTTCACATCCGCCTTCATACCGGACGCAGCCACCAGATTCGTGTCCAGTTTGCCAGCCGAGGATATCCGCTGGTCGGTGACCATAAATACGGTGCCCGGGATGCCGCTACGGCCCCTATGCTGTTCTCCTGCCGACTGACATTTCCTTATAAAAATGAACTTCGCAGCTTTGAGGCCCGGCCGGATTGGGCAGCAATGGTGTAAAAATTTATATTTTCCCAGAATAATAGTTGTAAAAAGCAGCAAGGCGTTATATAATAGATTGGTTGCGAACAAGAAATACATCGGAGGATGTTGTCATATATGAACAATCGAAATCAGGCTATCAAACAGTACATCCAGCCAGGCCATCGGGTACATCTGGTGGGCATCGGCGGCGTTTCCATGCGGCCGCTGGGCCTTGTGCTCAAGGGCATGGGGTTGACCGTGACTGGCTCGGATATGAATGCGTCCGTCTCCACCGACGAGCTGATTGCTGAGGGTATTCAGGTTTCCATCGGACACCGGGCGGAGAATATTCAGGGGGCGGAGTGCATTATCCGCACTGCTGCCGCCCACAACGACAATCCGGAAATTCAGGCTGCCCGTGCGGCTGGCATCCCGATTTTTGAACGGGCGCAGGCATGGGGTGTCATCATGCAGGAGTATAAGAACGCAATATGCATTTCCGGCACCCATGGCAAGACCACGGCCACCTCTATGGTGACCCATATCCTCATGGCGGCGGATTGGGATCCGACAGCGATGATTGGCGGCTATCTTCCCATGCTCCATGCTGGGCATCGGGTGGGGCATGGCGATACCATTGTGCTGGAAAGCTGTGAGTATTGTGATTCTTTTTTGAATTTTTATCCAACTTTAGCGGTGATTCTGAACATCGAGGAAGATCATCTGGACTATTTCAAGGATCTGAAGGAAATCGAGCATTCCTTCCACCAGTTTGCGGAGCTGGCAACGGATCGTATCCTTGCCAATGGCGACGATAAGAATACCATCGAAGCGCTGGAGGGACTGAACTATGTGACCTTCGGCTTTGGGCCTGAGAACCGAGTCCGGGCGGAGAATTTGACACCGGACTGTCACCAATGCGATGTGGTTTGCGATGGCGAAATGTACTGCCATCTGCAGTTGCAGGTGCTTGGTCGACACAATGTGCTCAATGCACTAGCGGCGGCTGGTGCCGCATGGCTACTGGGAATTCCCGGCGAAGCGGTGACCAGAGGACTGGCGACCTTCACAGGTGCCAATCGCCGGATGCAGTTCAAGGGCGAAATCAACGGGGCGAAGGTCTATGACGACTATGCCCATCATCCCGGCGAGCTGGCGGCAACCATTGAGGCAGTGCGTACCATGGAGCCCAAGCGGCTGATTGTTGCCTTTCAGCCTCATACCTATACCCGGACGCAGGCCCTGTTTGAAGATTTTGTCCGGGAACTGAGTAAGCCGGATTTGGTAGTGCTGGCGGAGATTTACGCTGCCCGGGAGCGCAACACGGTGGGCATTTCTTCCCGGCATATCCAGCAGCGGATTCCTGAATCGGTCTATTGCGAGACGTTGCCGGAGGTAACGGCGTATCTGCGTTCCATCGCCCAGCCGGGGGATGTAATCCTGACGGTAGGTGCCGGTGATATCTACCGTGCTGGCGAAGCGTTAATAAAATAAGGACGGCAGTGCCGTCCTTACTCCTCTAAAACAAGCTTATCCACGCCAGAAAGCTGGAATTCATCCATGTACCGGTTCATCCGGTCCATGATTTCACTGTAGTTGTCATCGGTGATTTCCGGGTAGTCCATATCCCGACGGGACAACTCCTCGGCTAGTATTTCATAGAAAACCGCATCCTCATAGCAGGCGATGGCCTCATGGATACCGCCTTCGGTGTAGGCCCGGGAAGGGACGCTGGTGCCATTCCAGTCCTGAACCAGCGTACCCATTTTGTGGTCCTGGCACAGGCCGAACAGCTTGCTTTCTATGTTGTCGTAGTCCTGAAAACGGTCGTCACCACGGGTGGAATTGAGTATCCAGTTGCCGATGTACACCAAATCCAGCAGTCTGCGAAATTCTTTGGGGGTCAAATCGATTTGCATAGCGCACCTCCTATTTCTTATATTATAGCACCTGCTGTCAGAAAATCCAGATGTAATTTGTAGCACCTGATAAAAAGGGTGTCTGATTCTTACTGTAACGAGGCGAATGAAATGAAGAAGATGAATGTATGTGTCCTGTTTGGCGGTGTCAGCCCGGAGCATGAGGTATCTCTGCGCTCAGCCGAGTCGGTCCTGCGGAACATGGACCCGGAAAAGTATGATATTTTCCCTGTGGGCATCACGAAGCAGGGCCAGTGGATTCTGTACCGCAGCACAGATTATTCCAAGCTGCCCACCGGTCAGTGGGAGTCGGATCCCAATAATCGCCGTGCGATGATTTCTCCTGTGCGTGGCGAGGGCCTGCTGGGCTTCGATGGAGAGATGGTGGCCCGTCAAAGTATTGATGTGGTATTCCCGGTGCTGCACGGTGAGAACGGTGAGGATGGAGCCATGCAGGGGCTGCTGCAGCTGGCAGGCATTCCGTATGTGGGGCCGCACATTTCCGCATCGGCGGTGGCGATGGATAAGACTCTGACCAAGCTGGTGGCGGATAAGGCCGGCGTAACGCAGGCGGCGTGGCATCTGGTCCGGCGTGAGGATTTGGATATGCGTCTGGATCAGACGGTGGAGACGTTAGAGGGCCGCTTTGCCTATCCCATGTTCGTCAAGCCTTCCGGCACCGGCTCGTCTGTGGGTGTTTCCAAGGCAGCGGACCGGGCATCTCTGATTCAGGCACTGCGTGCGGCGGCGGCTTTCGACAGCAAGGTCCTTGTGGAGGAGTTCATCCGGGGTCGTGAGGTGGGGGTTGCCGTGATGGGCAACGGCAATCCTATGGCCTCCGTCTGCGGCGAAATTGACTCCGGAGCGGATTTTTATGACTACGATGCCAAGTATGTCACCGATACTTCCACCGCCTACATTCCGGCTCGTATTGGAGAGAACGTGGCAGAACGGGTCCGTGAAGCGGCAGTGAAAATTTATCAGGCCATTGGCTGTCAGGGGTTAAGCCGTGTGGACTTTTTCGTGACCTACGACGGGGACAGTGTGGTGTTCAATGAAATTAATACGTTGCCCGGCTTTACTTCCATTTCCATGTACCCCAAGCTGTTTGAGGCCAGCGGCATTCCCTACGGTCAGCTGATTGATGAACTGTTGCGTCTGGCCGTGGAGGCAGCCCAATGAAGCGGCCGGTGATACTGCGCCTGCAAGGCAAGCAGATTTACGAAGGACAGGATCCGGAGGTCATCGAGCTGGTCACCGAGGGGACACTGGAGCAGCTGGAGAACGGCTGGGAGATTTGCTACGAGGAAAGTGACATGACGGGGTTGGCTGGGGTCACCACCAGCTTCCTGGTGGAGCCGGAGCAGATTATCCTGACTCGCACGGGTCGGCTGGAGTCCCAGATGGTGTTTAAAATTGGTCTGCTTCACGAATCCCTTTACCAGATGGAGTTTGGTGCGCTGATGATTACGGTCTGTGCGACCAAACTGCGTCATTCCATCACGGAAACAGGAGGCACGGTGGATTTGGTCTATGGAATCGACATCGAGCAAAGCGCCGGCGGTGTTGTGGAGTACCATCTTGAAATCAATGGGAAATAATAAAACGGGGCTGTAGCAGAAACAGCCCCGTTTAAATGTTAAATTGTCTGGATATACTCCTGCAGAGCGGCGAAGTTGCCGTGGGGGTACTGGGAGATATCCTTGCCGTACTTATTGATCAGGCAATCGGTCAGCAGGAACACGTTCATGCCTAAAGTGGCGGCGACCATATCTTCCTCCACGTCATTTCCAATCATCAGGCATTCCTCTGGAGCGACATCCAGCTGTTTCAGGATGTCCCGGTAGTATTCCGGATTCGGTTTGGCGTGGCAGCTGTTTTCGTAGGTAGTGAACAGGACGAAATCGGTTTGCCTCAGACCGGCCCAGCGGATTCGGCTGGCGGTGGCGACGGTAGGGAAGATGGGGTTGGTAGCCAAAACCAGTGGAAATCCCCGGTCCTTCAGGTATCGGATGACCCGAGTTGCGTCAGCGGTGAAGCCGCAGACCTGTTGTACCTGCTGAAACTCCTTGCGGTAGAATTCATCAAAAAGATGCTCATCCTTCCGGACGCGGTTGCCGAGGATTTGAGCGAATCGGTTCCAGAAGGCGGTCTCATTGCTGCAGCTGCCGTCGTTTTGAATCATGGCGGTGGTACTCTGCCAGATGGCGTCCACCAGTGTCTGTGGGTTGTAGCCGTGGGGTGCCAGCTTGGCAGCAAGACGGCCAAAATAGGCCTTGATGAATTCATCCTGATCCATGGGCAGCAGCGTACCGTCCAAATCAAATAAAACATAGCGAATAGACATGGGCTACCTCGTTTTCTGTTGACAATGCAACGACTTGTTTTATTATACGTCCGGCAACGGGCAATGTCAAATGTTTTGAGGGAGGAATGAAAAATGTTGGCTGGAATCATCGTGGGGATAATCGTGGGAATCCTGGTGGCGGCGGTGCTGGTGGTGACCTACTATGCGTACCGGGTGACCTTTTATTCAGCACCACGGACCGGAAAAGAGGATATTTATCTGATTCCGACGGAAGATCAGTATCGAAAGGACGCGCAGAAGCTGCGCAAATGCATCGACGATTTGGACCGGCTGGAATACGAGCCGGTGACCATTCGCAGTTTCGATGGTCGGGCACTGTTTGCCCGTTATTATCATGTGAAGGAAGGGGCACCGGTGCAGATTCAGTTCCATGGCTACCGGGGCAGTGCCCTCCGGGATATGTGCGGTGGAACGCCGTTGGCGCTGAAGATGGGGCATAATGTGCTTCTGGTAGACCAGCGGGCCCATGGACGCAGCGACGGAACCACCATCACCTTTGGTGTGCTGGAGCGCAGAGACTGTCTGGAGTGGATTCGCTATGCGCAGAAGCGGTTTGGTGAGGAAATCCCCATCGTGCTGACGGGTGTATCCATGGGGGCAGCGACGGTGCTGATGGCCTCTGGTTTGGAGCTGCCATCGGCGGTGAAGGCGATTGTGGCAGACTGCCCCTTTTCTGCGCCCCGGGATATCATTGCCCGGGTGGCGGAAAATATGGGACTGCCGGGTAAGCCTGCGGCGGCGGTGTGTGCTTTGGGCGGCATGATTTTTGGACGCTTTCGGCTGGGTAGTTCCAGTGCGGTGGAGGCGGTTAGGAACTCCAAGCTTCCGATTCTGCTGATTCATGGAGAGGACGACCGTTATGTGCCCTGCAATATGAGCCGGACGATTTACGATGCCTGCGGTGGAGTCCGACGGTTGGAGACCTTCCCCAAGGCAGCCCACGCAATGTGCTACATGGAGGACCCGGTCCGTTATGAAACAGTGGTGTCCGATTTTCTTCATGCCCATGTGTCGTAAGACGGGCGGCATCGATTTAAACAAAAAGGGCTGCTAAGGCAGTCCTTTTTGTTTGAGTGTCCAGATTCGATTGAGTTTCTGGCCTTTGGGCAGAAATCAAGGAGCGGTCGCCATCCAGCTGGTGGCAAGCAACAGTCTGGCAGACTGTTGCATTATATGGATGGAATCTCTCTTCAGACCAACAAAAAAGAGGACTGCCAACGCAGTCCTCTTTTTTGTTGGTCCGAGTGTCGAGATTCGAACTCGAGGCCTCTTGAACCCCATTCAAGCGCGATACCAAACTTCGCCACACCCGGATATTTACACTGTCATGCGACAGCTTTGATATGATAGCACACTCTGCCGAAAAATGCAAGCATTATTTTCTTGTTTTTTAAAATTTTTTATCCTTTCTAATTTACAGCGGCAAAATCGGGAAGGACACCTGGGCGATTTGTATCAAATTACCAAATAAACCTTGATTTTCTTTCGCGAGTATTGTATAATTTATATCGATAAATCGTGCGGCGGCTACCGCATATTTCTTGAATCAACAGGAGGTTGCTTATGAAACATACATTGGGAAAGCGTATTTGGTCAATGCTTCTGATTATTTGCCTGATGCTGAGCTTGATTCCCACTTTCGTTTCTCATGTGGAGGTGGAGGCAGAGGCGGTGGGCGGCATCAATTCGCTGACCTGCGCCGGATTTATTTCCAACACCACCCGCAGAAACTACATCGACACCATGATGAAGTATTACTTAAATACTTACAGCTATCTGCAGACCACTCTGGACAACGGTAAATCCGTCGTGTTCATGTTTGAAGGCGGCTCCGATAACTACGATACTTATAAGTATGTGGACTCCGCCGGATCGACCCGTCTGCAGGCAGTCTGTATCGTCGTTCAGGAGAATTCCAGCGGCAATGCGGAAATCGTGTTCTACAGCGAGAATTGTTCCTCCATCCCGGACGATGCCAACTGGGTCACCCCTGGCTACGAGACCAGTGGTTCTACGACCATTCTGGATGGCATTTACGGTTTCCAGACCGTTAACCATAACGGTAACTACGCTGGCTTCAATACCTACTGTACCACCGGTTGGTATATACCTTATTCCGGCTCTACCGGCTACGCCGGCTACTGCAACGGCATCAACATCCATACCCGTGGTGTCAGCTATGCCGGCGGTGCCTCCTACGGTTGGGCCAACTCCGCCGGCTGTCAGGTCATCGGCTATGGTGCCAACAGCAGCAATGAGTACAACCAGTTTATGAAGACGGTAGCCGGCATCACCTTCAATGCCTACGACGGCACGCAGCGCACGACGTCCAACACCTATGTTGACAAGGGCTACTACGTTGTTGACCGCCAGCTGGGTCTGGTGAGCCCCAGTGGTACCGAGTACGGCAGTGGCAGTCTGGCCAGCCTGTACACCACCGGCGACTTGGCAGGCATTACAAAATTCTCCACCAATGCTCGTGCCAATGCCAGCTTTGGATATACCTCTGAGTGTGATTTCTATCCCTCCAGCTGCCAGTTCAAGACTACGACCGCAACCACCATCAATTCCGAGCCCTGCGCTGAGGGGACCAACGATTCCACTGTGATTCAGAGCATCGCTTCCGGTCAGACTTATACCTCCGTTGGTATGTACAAGAATACCTCCGGCAACTTCTGGTATCAGGTGAACACCTCCAGTGGTGAGACCGGTTACATCTACGCCGGTGAGACGACCTATGTTAAGGAAGTTACCTCGGATATCACCATCACCGATTACGATATCCCCACCGGCCATGTGCAGGGTGAAAAATTTGGTGTCAGCGGTGAAATCAAATCCACCGGTAACCGAATCGATACCGCAGCGGTGTGGATTCATTCTGGATTTGGAACCTCCGGGGCGACGGTTACTGGCTATAGTGATACCGTTGCCGGCTATTCCTATAGCCTGCTCAACAGCACCATCGACTTTAATACCACCTTCAATTCCGTGCCGATAGGCAACCATACATACGCCATTTCCGTCACCTATACCAACTACTATGCCAAGGGAGCCCAGACGCTGGGCACCAATACCGGCACAAAGATGCTGGTAGAGGAATATTTCACCGTTGTGGCCTCCAGTGTTGATCAGGCCAACTGCAGCCACAGCTATACCACAACGACGGTCACGGCGGCGACCTGTACCACAGCTGGATCTCAGATCAAATCCTGCAGCAAGTGCGGTTTGGTCACCGAGGAGACCGTTGCGGCCAAGGGCCATTCCTATGGCGCATGGACGGTAGTCAATGCTACCTGTACCACCAATGGCTCCAAGACCCGCACCTGTACAGTATGCCAGTACAAGGAGACCCAGACGGTAACCGCTGGCGGTCACAACTATAACCTCACCAGCTATGCTGCTACTTGCATCTCCTACGCCAGCTATCAGTACACTTGCGCTTCCTGTGGCAACAGCTATACCCTCAAAGCCAATGAGATGACCTCCACTTGGCTGGATTATCTGCCGGTGGGCCTGGCGAGTAACCTGTTCAGAACAAAGACTCAGTACCGTTACTCCGACTACCAGACCACTACCTCTTACGCCACTTCTCTGGAGGGCTATAACTATAAGAGTAGTCAGTGGATCCAATCTGGGACCGGTGCGGTCAACTATGTGGACACATGGCCGTCCGGCTTCGATACCAGCAACAGCCTGTACACGCAGTACAACAAAAAGGCCTCCAAGGTATCCGAGTCCGAGACCGCTACCACCAAAACCACCGTCAATTCCGACTCCCAGGTGGGTTACCTGTACTACCACTGGTGCAGCAGCTCTGACACCAATCATTATTCCTACGCACAAAAGAGCAGCACCCACAACATTTTCCACGCCTACTACAGCACCACTTCGCCGGATAACTATACCTGCGACACCAGCGATATGAGCTATAAGACCTCAAATTCTGTCTGTTCCAACGGTAACTCTGCGTGGTTTTTCGTAACCGAGGTCAAGGCCCAGAATTACACCCAGTACAAGAAGCAGTACACCTACGAGCGCTGGACGGACTTTTCCACCTGGAGCGATACCGCCGTTACTGCCAGCACCACTCGGAAGGTGGAGACCCGGACGGTCTACCAGCTGAAGGAAGCGAAGCTGGGCAGCCATGTCTGGTCCGGTGATGTCTGTACGATTTGCCGTACCGCCTGTACTCATAGCTATGTCAATGGCGTTTGCTCTGTCTGTGGCTCCAAGGAAAAGGTCACGGAGTATTATCTGTTCGGCTTCATTAATGGCCAGAACTATGCCTGTGAGGAGAATGCCGGTCTGATTGGTCAGTACAAGTTTGTAGACGGCAAGCTGACGGCCACGTTTGACCAAGCTAGCTATGTTGCTGTCAAAACTGGCGATAACGCAATTTGGTATATGACCGATGGTTATCTGGGTGAAGATGTCACCTCTGTCGTGCTGCATCCCACAAGCACACTGGGCAGCTCTGCTGATAAGCTCTATGTGCCTATGGGTCGTGCGGTCACCTTCACATTGACTGAAAATGGGGATGGCACGATGACCCTGAGCTACTCCGCTGCGGCCTGCGCCCACGCCAACCACGATACCAGCGGACGCTGTACCGCCTGTGGAGAATCGGTGGGTCACAAGTATTCCAACAGCGTCTGTACCATTTGCGGTTACCGCTGTTCCCACAGCTATGTCAACGGCACCTGTACGGCCTGCGGTAACCAGCGTAAGGAATACTATCTGTTCGGCTATATCAATGGTGCCAACTATGCCTGTGAAGAAGATTATGCCAACATTGGTAAGTACCAATTCGTCAATGGTAAGCTGGTCGTGGCCTTCGACTCCGATAGTTATGTGGGTGTCAAGACCTCTGACAATAACAATTGGTACATGACCGACGGCTGGCAGGGCTTTAATACGCTCAAGGTAACGCTCTATAATACGGCCACCACTACCATCACCGCCGATAAGCTCTATGTCCCCGGCGGTGTGCAGTTGACCTTTATTCTGAATGAGAATGCCGACGGCACTCTGACGCTGAGCTACAGCATCACCAGCTGTTCCCATTCCAGCCATAGTATATCTGGCACCTGTGCGTCCTGCGGTCAGACGGTTCCCCATAGCTACTCCTCCGTAATCACTAAGGCCACCTGTACCGCAGAGGGCTATACCACCTACACCTGTACCGTCTGCGGCTACAGCTATACCAGCAACCGGGTACCTGCTGCTGGACACAGCTACACCGCTAAGGTCACCGCGCCCAGCTGTACCACCGGCGGTTATACCACCTACACCTGCACGACCTGTGGTAGCAGCTATAAGGATAAGATTACCAGCTCCACCGGGCATAGCTACTCCGGCGGCAAGTGTACCTCCTGCGGTGCGGCAGATCCTAACTACTCTGCGGTTACAGCACCGAAGCTGACCCTGACGTATCCCACGTTGAGCTTTGAGTCTCAGATTCAGTACAACATCTACTTCACCGCAGACGACATCTCCAGCGTTGCGGAGATGGGCCTGATTACCTTCGACTCCAAGCTGACGGGCGGCACCATTGCCGATGCGGTGGACCGGATCCCCGGCTACATCACCTCCGGCTCCAGCTACATCGTCCACACCAACGGCATTCCTGCCAAGCAGCTGGGCGATGCGGTGTACTTCAAGG
>JAZQIN010000190.1:0-7673 GCA_045541155.1 Faecousia sp. | reverse complement strand
GTAGGCCTTGAAGTACAGGGCGTCACCCAGCTGCTTGGCAGGAATGCCGTTGGAGCTGACAACGTAGTTGGAGCCGGAGGTGAAGTAGCCGGGAACCACGTCCACTGCATCGGCGATGGTGCCGTCAGCCAGACGGGAATCGAAGGTAATCATACCCAGTTCCACGACGGACGTCATGTCGCTGACGGTGATATAAGCGTTGTACAGAATCTCAGCCTCGAAGGACAGAGTGGGAACCTGCAGCGTCAGCGTAGGTGTTACAACTGCTTTTTCCTGGGTAGTATAACTCAGAGTCAAGCTGCCGTCATCATTCTTCACAAGCGTGAAGGTGACATCCACGCCGCCGGGAACAAACATCTTCTCAGCGGTACCGGTGGTGGTTTTGTACAGCGTGCCGGAGTTAGTGGAAACATAGGTCTGGAACATGAACCAGTGCTTATTATCGCTGGTCTTGATAAAGACGTAGCTGTCTGTATCAAAGCTGGCGGTCAGCTTGCCATTCACGAACTTATACTGGCCCAGATTCTCATGGTCGGCTTCGCAGCCGTAGTCGGCACCATTGATATGTCCAATCAGATAGTAATCCAGATTGGGGTCAACGTATTCAGGATCCGTGGCACCACAGTTGGTACAGGAACCGTTGGTGTAGCTGTGACCGGACACCGGTACAGGCTCTGTCTTGGTGGTGCCGCAGTTGTTACAGGTGTAGGTCTTGATGCCCACAGAGGTACAGGTGGCGGGAGTGGTCACTTGGCCGTTGTCAAAGCTGTGGCCAGTTGCGGAGGTGTTGTCACCAGTATAGCTGCTGGAGCAAGAGCTGCAGGTATAGGTGGTATAGCCACTGGAGGTGCAGGTCGGAGCCGTCACATTCTTTACATAGGAATGGCCGGTTGCGGAGGTGTTGTTATCCTGATAGCTGTAGCCGCAGGAGGTGCAAGTGTAGGTGGTGTAACCGCCCAGCGTGCAGGTAGGCTTGGTTACGGCACTGACATACTCATGACCCTTAGCAATGACCGTATTATCCTGATAGGAATGGCCGCAGTTGGCACAGGTATAAGTGGTATAGCCTTCCTCGGTACAGGTGGGAAGCGTAACCTTGGTGGTGTAGCTGTGGCCGGAGGCGGTGATGGTCTCTGTCTTGGTTCCGCCGCAAACGCCACAGGTGTAGGTCTTGACACCGTTGGTGGTGCAGGTAGCGGCAGTGGTCACCTTGCCGGTGCCGTAGCTGTGACCGGCAGCAGCAGTGGTGTTGCTGGTGTAGCTGTCACCACAGACGGAACAGGTATAGGTGGTGTAGCCGCCCGTGGTGCAGGTGGGGGGAGTAACCTTGGAGGTATAGCTGTGAGCAACCGTTGCAATGGTCTCGGTGTAGCTATGACCGCAGGCAGAGCAGGTGTAGGTTCTGACACCGGTCTTGGTGCAGGTAGCCGCGGTAGTCACCGTGGAGGTGTAGTTATGACCGCACTGATAGCTCATGCTTATGGTGTCGTTATCATTGACCACCAGCGTGAAGGTTAACTCAACACCGCCGGGTACCAGCATCTTCTCAGCAGCACCGGTGGTGGTGCTGTAGAAGGTGGCAGAGGTGTCGGTGGTATAGGTCTGGGTCATGTACCAGCTGGCATTGTCACCGGTCTTCAGGAATACATAGCTTTCCGTGTCGAAGGTTGCGACCAGCTTGCCGTTGACAAACTTGTAATCGCCCAGATTCTCATAGTCGCCTTCGCAGCCGTAATCAGCGCCGTTTATGTAACCGACCAAATAGTAGTCAGTCTGTGTGGTGGGCTCCCACTGCGCATAGAAAATGCACAAATCGTTGGCAACTGCAGTGGTCTTGGCTACGGACACCCCATCGCTGTAGACGGATTTGGTGTAACCAGAGGGCTGGCTGCCCTCGGCATACCAGCCAGAGCTGCTGCCGTTGGTATAGTACCACTGATCCTGGGTGGTACGGTAGGCATGCCAGCCAACGAACTTATAGCCGGCTCGGGTGAAGGTGTTCATGCGCAGATTGGTGCCGTAACCGTAGACAACCTCGGTATCGGCCATGGTGCCGGAACCGCCATTGGCATCGTAACGGACGGTGTAGGTTTGATCAAGAGGCTCCCACTGGGCATAGAAGTAGACCGTGTCGCCATCGGTGGAGGAGGTCTTAGCTACAGTGCAAGCGTCGTTGTAGACCTTCAGGCTGTAACCGGAGGGCTGAGAACCCTCTTTGTACCAGCCATCGGTGCCAGAGCTATTAATGTAAATCCACTTGCCGTCGGATACGCGGTAAGCCATCCAACCAGCAAAGGTATAACCGTTTCTGGTGAAGGTGTTGGCACGGGTCTTGGTGGTATAGCCATAGGGAACACGGGTATCCTCCATGGTGCCGGTGCCGCCGTTGGCATCATATTTAATGGTGTAGTGGCTGACCTGAGAACTGGTCTTTGCAAAGGTATAGCCGTCGAAACTGGACACGCCGTCGTGGTTGGTGTCGGAATCGGTTACACGGCGGTTGGTGTTGAAATACAGCTTGCCATCGTTGGGGCAAATGCCAACGCTCTCGATTTCGCACAGGGCGGAGTAGGCAGAGCTGGTGATTCGGAAGGACAGATGCTCAACGGGGTAGACAAGGCCGTAATTGCCAGCCAGAGCATCCTCCAGATTGTAAACCAGAACGACAGAACGGTTCAGGTTGCTATCGTCGCCGGACAGGGGCAGGAACAGCATGCCATCATAGTAACCGAAGCCCTGATTCACATAGCTGGTCAAATCGTTGTAGGTGTCCTTAATGTAGGCCTGAGATTTCACCAGTTTACAAATCTTGGTCATCTCGATAGTAGCACTAGACAGGCTGGCATCCACGGAGCCAGTGTAGACATCCAGACCCCACTTGGTGATGAAGTGAATCTTGCCATTGGAGTAGCCCCTAACGGCCATGGCAGTGGCGCAAATATCCGCACCATCGCAAGTCAGCCGGTAGTTGGCAATCTTGGTCAGGTTGTTGCCTTCGCGCTTCAGACGCACGATGCCGTAGTCACCCTTTTCAGTGGTGGTGACAAATAGGTTGGAGTAACCATCGATGCCCCATACGTCCATATCGTTGGCATGGGAAAAATAGTCGAAATAGTAGCTGCCGGCGTCGCTGTTGTACAGCTTGACGGTCTCGCCGGTGTCCTTGTCCGTCATGGAGATGAAGGCCAGGGTGTCATCGGTCTTAATCTTGACGGTGTAGAGGTACTGTGAGCCAACCGCCAGGCCCTGCATGCTGGGGCAGGAGCCGTAGTCGGTAATCACGTCCACATCAGTGTAGTCGCCATAGAATTCATAGGCGTTGGCCTCGGGCGCAAAGCACACAACGGCCATGATAACCACTGCCAAAAACAGCAACGGTATCACTTTTTTCATGATTGACTTCATTTTTGAACGCTTCCTTTCATATTTTATGAGTCATCTTATATATTAACAGTTTTATTACCACATTTCAAGGCATCAAAATGAATGAATTTTTTGTGAATAAATCATCAATATAACCAATGCCATATTAACTATAGTAGGGAAGGGGAGTCTAATTTGGAAAAATATCAATCGTAGTGTATTGAAACGGCTTACAGGAAGGTGGGGATTCTGCTTCCTATAAAGCATCGGTTCACTGCAATTCGCCTGTTGACAATGGTCTGCCGTGATGGTAAAATATACATAAATACTTCTTTGGGAGGAGAAAAATTATGAAAAGTGCATTAAAACGAATAACATCGCTTTTGTTATGCATTGCCATTCTTGCGGGCTTTGTACTGGTCGATACGGTTATCTCCGATGATTTACCTTCGGTCAGCGCTGCCAATCATGGTGTATACGATACATTGGCGATGGTCTATGACTACGGTAGCTGTCCCAGCATGCAGGGACTTGCCCTCTGCGGTGACTATTTCTACGCAATTAAGACCGATGGCAACGACTACGCTGCCGCGGTCTGTCGTGTGAATAAGGACACCGGTAGTAAAGACTGGCTGACCAATGCCAGCACCGGAACCGGCTATTTCTATGATTTCGGCCACGGCAATGACGTAGATGTGGTTGTAGCCGGTGGCGTTACCACCATGCTGGTGCCCACGTCGGCCACCGGCACTGGCAGTATCGTCCGGTACAAGATTAGCGGCACTACGGCCACTAAGGTCGGCAATTATCAAATGGTCAGCACCAGCGGTGCCAACATCGGCGGTGGTGCCCTGCGTGTTGCCCGAGTCGATGATGAGAATATGTACCTGCTGTTCAAGTCCGGTAGCACTATGTACACTGGTGTTTTGCCTATTTCTCAGACCAGCGGCAAAATCACCATGACCTATATGTGCAAGCTGGATTATTCCACCGCCGTTGTCAATGGTGTTGCGACCGATACCAGCGCATGGTCGTTGCAGGGTATGGGCTATTACGACCATATGCTGTATCTGCCCCTGTCCAGCCACACCACCAGCAGTATGAACATGAGCATTGTGCTGGTTTACGATTTGGAAGGTGCTTCCGGAACAATCAAGCCGCTGGATGATCCAACCTTTAAGATTACCAGCTCCGCATACTCGGCGTTGTTTGAGATGGAGAGCTGTGTAATTGATCCTGAAACCAATAGGCTGTACTTCAATACCAACCGTCGTGTAACCAGCAGTGACACTAATCACGACGGCATTCACTACATCACCAACTGGACCTACGAGCCACAGAATCGATTCAGTGAGGTCAACAACTACCGTTGGGAGAACAATGGGGATGAATTCCTTTCGGTTACGGATGGCGGTGCGGTGTACAACGGCCTTGCTATGCATAAGGGTAGCGTCTCTGGCAATATGATTTCCAATGGCCGTTTTACCACCAGTAAAACGGTGGTTCTGGAGGCGGACCGCCCTTGGATTATGGAATGGAAGTCCAGTGGTGGCAGTGCTTGCATGCTGCTTTTTGCGACACAGGCTATCAGCAACTATGCCAATTCGCCTTATATTTTCGTGGCGGACGACTATAGCCGCATCAGCTTCGGCACATACGATGGCAGTCAGTATAACAACTACGGCATCACCTTGTCCGATTATGGCATTGATGTTACCCAGCCCCATGTTTATCGTATGACCAATAAGCCTGCTTCCGGCAGTAATATGGTCTATCTGTCTGTGGACGGAAAAGAACTTGGCCCCATGAACAACTATTTTATCGCCAATACTGCGCAGGGCACCACTTCTAACTGGATTTCCGGTCAGGACTTCCGGTTCTCTTACATCGGAACCAATAACCATCCCGTCAATGATTCAATTGAGTATATTCAGGTCTGGGGCAACGGCCAGATTGATGAGGTGGATGAACCGGATAATTACCGTTGGGAGACCTCTGGGAATGAACTGGTGAACATCTCCGATTTCGACCTGACCGAAAACGGGCTGGATATGCTTTGGGGGTCCATTTCCAGCAATACCTATTCGGGCGTACAATACGATTTGAACAGAAACATTACGTTGTTACATAATCGTCCCTGGAGCGTGGAATGGCAGGGAAGCTACTCCGGCGGCGCAATGCTCCTGGTTGGCGATAACAACGGAAACACCGAGGGCGCACCTTATCTGTTCCGCAGTAGCATTCTTGCTTTCGGTGAGCGCAGAGGTAGCAACCATCATAATTATGGCATCAATCTTTCCGACTACGGCATCAGCTACACCGACAATCATGTGTATCGACTGACCAACCGTATCGCCTCCAACGGTAGCAACATGGTTTATCTGTATGTAGACGGTAAGGAAATTGCTCCCATGAATCAGTATTTCCAAGGCCTCAATGCTCAGGGAACGACGTCTGACTGGCTCAATGGCCGGGATTTGACCTTTACTCACTTGGGTGCGTACAATTATGGACTATCCGGTACTATTTCCTACCTGCAGATTTGGGAGGACGGGATCCCTGCGGAAAATGATTCCAAGAACTTCCGCTGGGAAGTGCAGAATAATCAGATGGTTAGTATTTCCACCGGTAACTATGCGACCAATAATGCGAGCCTGATGGCGGGTACCATATCTGGTGGCACCTTCACGGAAAAAGGCTATTTGCGGTTGGATGAGTCTGTGATGCTGGTTCATGACCGGCCCTGGAGTGTCCAATGGCGCTCCGAAGGCAGTATTGGGGCCATGCTGCTGGCAGCCTCTAATACCAATAATATGGGTAATGCGCCATATCTTCTGTGCTACAGCAATAGACATCTGATTGCGATCGGCTCACATAGAGACGGATACCACCATAATTATGGCATTGATTTGTCTGATTATGGCATTGATGGCACTGCGGCGCACAGCTACTGCTTGACCAATAAGGTTGCCGCTGATGGAAGCAATATGATTTATCTATCCGTGGACGGAACCGAGCTTGGTGCTATGAACAACTATTACGTTGGTACTAATTCGCAGGGCACAACCGTTGATTGGGTCAGCGGCAAGGACTTCGTATTCTCCTACATGGGAATGTATAACTATCCCATTGGGTGTAAGCTGGATTATGTTCAGGTTCATGAGTACTGCGGTCACACATTTGGCGCTTGGGGGGCTGCCTCCGCAACCTGTACCGCCGACGGCTCCCGCAGCCGTAGCTGTACCCTGTGCGGTTACACGGAGACCGAAGTTGTTAAAGCCACCGGTCATAGTTTCTCCAACGGTGCTTGTAAAAATTGTGGCATTGGCTGCGTTCATAGCTGGAATGCTGGAAAGTGCAGTATTTGCGCCTTGAGTTGTGCCCATTCCAGTCATAATACCTCTGGTAAATGTACGACCTGCGGTGTGGCGGTGAATCACACTTGGCGTAATGGAACGTGCGGTGTATGCGGTCTTGTCTGTACCCATGCGGCACATTCCACTGCCGGTGTTTGTACTACTTGCGGCGTTAGTGTTGCGCATACTTATGTTAATGGTTTCTGCGGCTGTGGCTTGCAGGAACCCAAGCCGGATTATTATCTATTCGGTTTCATCAACGGCGCAAACTACGCTTGCGAAGAAAATGCCGACGATTTGGGTTCGTATTTGTTTGTCAATGGTAAGTTAACCGCCACCTTCGAAACGGACAGCTATGTGGCGGTGAAGTCCGGTGACAATGAAAACTGGTACATGACCGACCGCTGGCAGGGGCAAGTCAATTCCGTAACGCTTTATAATACCAACACTGGTATTTTGGCGGATAAGCTGTTTATTCCCGGTGGTGTGAAGGTTGGCCTAACGCTGGAGGATAATGGCGATGATACCTTTACACTGAGCTATGTGATTATCTCCTGTCCCCACAGTTCGCACGATTCCACCGGCGCCTGCACCAAGTGCGGCAAAATAATGTCCCATACTTATACGCCTTCTGTAACTAATCCTACCTGTTCCGCTGACGGTTATACCACCTACACCTGTACCGTCTGCGGCTACAGCTATACCAGCAACCGAGTATCTGCTACTGGTCACAGTTATACCTCCAGAGTGACGGCCCCTACTTGCACCACTGGTGGCTACACGACCTACACCTGTGTCAGTTGTGGCAGCAGTTATAAGGATAAGATTACCAGCTCCACCGGGCATAGCTACTCCGGCGGCAAGTGTACCTCCTGCGGTGCGGCAGATCCTAACTACTCTGCGGTCACAGCACCGAAGCTGACCCTGACGTATCCCACGTTGAGCTTTGAGTCT
>JAZQIN010000189.1:0-1677 GCA_045541155.1 Faecousia sp. | reverse complement strand
GCAATATAATTGGCATCAGTATACGGCACCAATGCGCATCCGTAACGCCCCACATCCGTCACGCCTACGGCGTGCCACCTTCTCCCGAGGGAGAAGGCTTTGGATTGTACGTCTAACCTTCTGCTCGATAAACCGGAATTTATTTTACAGATTGGAGGAATTTTTATGGCAGCGAGTTTGCGGCTGGATGCCTGGGAGGTCTCCGGCAGCGTAAGCGTCCAGAACAACACGAGCCGGCTGTACGTCCGGCTGCAGATCGTCACCACCGGCGGTACGTACAATCATTCCGGTGACACCACCGGCACAATTACGGTAAATGGTCAGACCTACTCTTTAAACGGCAAAAATGTGGACTACAACACGACCACCACCCTCTATGAGGCCACCCATGCCGTTACCCACGATCCCGACGGTACCAGGACCGTCACTGTGGCGGCGGCGTTTGACCCCAATACCCCCGGCACCAGTAAGCTGCTGCTGAGCAAGCAGGTCAGGCTCACCGCCATCCCCCGGGCCAGCACCATCGGTGCCGCCGATGCCAAGGTAGGCTCGGTGTCCACCGTCAGCGTGGTGCGCAGGTCAAGCAGCTACACCCACAGCGTCCACTGCAGCTTCGGCACCATCAGCACCTACCTGAAGGCGGACGGCACCCTGTCCGATACGCCGGTGCAGCTGACAGCCACCAGCATTCCCTTCACCATCCCCGAGAGCTTTTACTACCAGTTCCCGGACAGCCTCTCCAAGACCTGCACCCTGACCTGCAGGACATATTCCGGCACTGCCCAGATCGGAGATGCCCAGACCGCCTCCTTCACCGTCAGTGCGGATGCGGCGCAGTGCGGTCCGGAGGCGAGTCTGACCGTCACCGATCAAAATCCGGTCACGGTGGCGCTTACGGGAGGCACCAAGCTGGTGCGCTACGCCTCCAACGCCCTGTGTACCCTGACGGATTCCGCCCGGTTCGGCGCATCCATCGTCAGCCGGAGCGTCAACGGTCTGACGCCGGAGGACGGCAAGCTGCTGTTCAGTCCAGTGGAAACGAATGTGTTCTCCTGCTCCGTCACTGACAGCCGGGGCATCGGCTACATTTCCCATATGAACCAGCCCATGGTGGACTATGTGCCTCTGACCGCCCAGCTGGTGGCCGGCCGTACCGACCCCACCTCCGGGGATGCTCTGGTCACCGTCCGGGGCAAGTACAGTGCTGTGGATTTTGGTGCGCAGGAAAATACTTTGACCATCCGGTGCACCGCAGGCGGTCAGACCAAGACCCTTACCCCCACCGTTGAGAAGGGCGAGTACACCGCTACCGCCTCCTTTTCCGGTCTGGACTACCGTACCGCCCACGCCGTCAGCTGCACCGTTGCCGACAAGCTTATCACCCGCACCCTCACGGCCACCATCGGCAAGGGCGTGCCGGTGTTCGACTGGGGGGAGTCGGATTTCCGGTTCCACGTGCCGGTGACGGTGCCCGACCCCGCCGCCGATACCCAGGCGGTGAATCTGGGCTATCTGAAAAGCAATGCCGTCAAACGCTCCGGCGATACCATGACCGGCAAGCTGAGCGTTCCGGGCGCCCTGACCATCATTGGCAGCGGCTGGAATTCTCTGAACTTTAAAACAGAGAAGGGGAAGGGCCGGGGGACGATGATGGTGGCACCGGATACCAACCGGCTT
>JAZQIN010000188.1:0-6463 GCA_045541155.1 Faecousia sp. | reverse complement strand
TTGTCATTGCGAGGCCCGAAGGGCCGTGGCAATCCGTACTCCTCGTAATATGTAGAGAAAACGGATTCCCACGGTCGCTACGCTCCCTCGGAATGACACGGTATTTTGTTTTTGCGGTAGTCGTGTAAACGATAATTTATCCGATGAAAGGAAGTAATTCTTTGGATACCCTGATTTCCAATGTCACTGCGGTGACCATGAACGAAAAGATGGAGGTGCTGTTCGGCGCTTACATCGGCATCACCGACGGCAAAATCTCCTATCTTTCAAAGACGGCTCCGCAGGAACAGCCTGCCACCATCGTGGACGGCACCGGCATGGTGGCGATTCCCGGTCTAATCAACTGCCACACCCATCTGGCCACCACCGCCCTGCGCAGCTACTGCGACGACCTGACCGGTCATGAGGCGCTGGATGCCCAGCTCCAAAAGGAGGACAAAATGGACTCCCGTTGTGCCAAGGCTGCCGCCAAGTTGGCCATTGCGGAGTGCCTGCGGTTTGGCATTACCTCTGTTTCCGACCTGTACTACTACCCCAACGCCACTGCCGAGGCCATCGACGAGACCGGCATCAAGGGCAATCTGGCCCTTAGTGCCTACCGGTTCATCGACCAGAACGAGGACTTCGACTTCGACACCGATGAACAGTGTCAGGAGCTGTGCCGTGTGGTAGATAAATGGCACGGTCACGACAACGGTCGCATCAAAATCGATGCCGGCATCTACGCCGAGTACACCAGCAACCACAAGCTTTGGGATGGCCTGCTGGGCTACGCCAGCGAGCAAAAGCTGGGCTTGCAGCTGCATCTGGCACAGACCCAGAAGGAAGTGGATTCCTGCCTTGACCGAACGGGCCTTTCCCCTGCGGAGTTGCTGGACTGCCACCGGCTGTTCAGTCTGCCCACCACTGCCGCCGGCTGTGGCTATCTCAGCGACGAGGACAAGGCCATCCTCGGAAAACGGAAAATTTCCGCCGTGGCACTGCCCCTGTCTGCCCCTAAAGCCGGTCAAAGCAGTGCCGATATCCTCAGCTGCGTGAAAGCTGGCATGAATGTGGCTCTGGGCACCGACGGTGCCATCGAAAGCGGTAATCTGGATATGTTTGAAGTGATGCGATTTGCCGCACTGAACGCCCGTTCCGTCTCCGGCGATGCCGCTGCACTGCCGGCTCCTGCCGCTCTGATGATGGCTACCGTCTGCGGTGCCAGAGCGCAGGGTCGTGCCGAGGAATGCGGTATGCTGAAAATCGGCATGGATGCGGACATCGCATTGGTGGATTTCTCCGCCCCCCATCTAATGCCCTGCCATAATGTGCTCAGTGGTCTGGTGTTCAGCGCCAAGGGCGGCGATGTCGCCATGACCATGGTACGGGGCCAGATTCTCTACCAGAATGGCGCATGGCCCACCATCAATCTGAAGGAAGTGGTGGAGGAGCTGACCTCCTACGCCATCCCCCGGCTGTTTGATGGTAATAAAAACTGAGTTTTAATTCGATAAATTAATGTTTATACGACTACCGCAAAAACAAAATACCGTGTCATTCCGAGGGAGCACAGCGACCGTGGGAATCCGTTTTCTCTACGGATTGCGAGGAGTACGGATTGCCACGGCCCTTCGGGCCTCGCAATGACATTCGTTGTTTGTAGTACGTCGCTTAGTGCGCTAAACGATAATTTACCGCAATACCCCTGCAAAGGAGCGATATCATGTCTGAAACCAAAAAGCAAAACTTCCTCCACGGCACGGCCCTGCTAGCCATGTCCGCTGCCATGGTGAAAATCATCGGCGCATTCTATTCCATCCCTCTGAAGCATGTCATCGGCGATGACGGCTTTGGCTTCTACTCCACCGCCTACGAGATCTACACCCTACTGCTGCTGATTTCCACCGCCGGTCTGCCGGTGGCCATGAGCCGCATCATCTCTCAGGCCAGCAGCCTCGGTAACTACCGTCAGGTTCGAAAAATCTACACTGTCTCCAGAGCGATTTTCCTCTCGTTGGGTCTTGCCGGCACGGCATTGATGGTATTCGGCTGCAAATTCCTTGCCAACCAGCTCAACCACACGGATGCATGGGCAGCGATTGCGGCCCTCGGCCCTTCCTGTCTGCTGATTTGCCTGATGAGCACCTACCGGGGCTTCTTCCAGGGGCAGAGCAATATGATGCCCACCTCCGTCTCGCAGGTGCTGGAGGCACTGTGCAAGCTGGTAGCCGGACTGTCTCTGGCGATTCTGGTGCTCCACTTCACCGGCGACTACGCATTGGCCGCCGCCGGTGCCATTCTCGGCGTGACGCTGAGCTGTCTGGTAGGCTCAATCTATCTCCGGGTCTGCTTTGGCAAGGCTTACAAGAACCTTCCCCAAACCGGTGAGCAGGTTGACCGCACCAGCTCCATCGCTAAAAATCTGCTCTCCATTGCCATCCCCATCACCATCGGTGCCGCCGGACTGCAATTTTTGACTGTTCTGGAGACCGGTGCATACATGGGCAAGCTTCTGGACATGATGTCCCAAGAGCAGGCCAATATTCAAAAGGGCATCTACAATTTCACCCAAAAAATCTTCAATATGCCCTGCGCCTTCATCACCCCCATCACCATCAGCATCATTCCTGCCATCACCGCTCAGCTGACCACCGGCAACCGGAAAGAAGCCAAGGCCACCGCCGAATCCTCTGCCCGAGTCACCGCCCTGATTTCCATGCCCTGTGCGGTGGGTCTGGCAGTGCTGGCAGAGCCGGTAACCGGACTGCTGGGCGGCTACACCGGTGAAAAACTGGCGCTGGCCACCAGCCTGATGCGAATTCTCGGCATCTGCATCGTGTTCAACGCCACAGTATTGCTGACCAACGCCATCATGCAGGCCAACGGTCATGCGGTGCTGCCGGTGGTGAATATGTTCATCGGCGGCTTTTTGAAGCTGGCGGCGGTGCTGGTCCTCACCGGAAACCCCAATATCGGCATCCTCGGCACCCCCATCGGTAGCTTGCTGTGCTATGCGGTGATTACGATTCTGAATCTGATTACCATGAAAATCGTCCTCAAGAATCCTCCGGCAATCGTTAAAAATATGCTCCGAGGCTTGATGGCTGCCGCTGTCATGGGCGGTGTGACCTTCGGCTGCTGGTACGGCATGAAGGTTCTCGGCATCACCAGCAATATCCTGCTGTGCGGTGGCCCCATTGCCGCAGGCGCAATCGTATATCTGATTTGCGCTGTGCTATTCCGGGCCATCACCCGTGAGGATTGTGTACTCCTGCCAAAAGGCGAGAAAATCGCTGATATTTTACATTTATGAGGTGCTTTTTATGAACAAAACCGAACTTATCAATGCAGTCGCGGAGCGCTCCGGCGTTACCAAAAAAGACACGGAAAAGGTCATTTCCGCCACCATCGATGCCATCACCGCCGCACTGGCTGAGGGCGATAAGGTACAGCTGACCGGCTTCGGCAGCTTCGAGGTCAAGGAACGGGCCGCACGGATGGGCCGCAATCCTCGTACCGGCGAGATGTCTGAGATCGCCGCCACTCGCGTCCCCGGTTTCAAAGCCGGCAAAGCGCTGAAGGACAGCGTGGCGAAGTAATGCGTCTGGACAAATATCTGAAGGTTTCCCGACTAATCAAGCGTCGGACCGTAGCCAACGAAGCCTGCGACAACGGACGCATCAGCGTCAACGGTCGGGTGGTCAAAGCCAGCTACGAGGTCAAAGTCGGCGATAAAATCGAAATTGCGCTGGGCACCCGCACCGTAGCGGTAGAGGTGCTGCAAATCGCTGAGACCGTCCGCAAGGACGATGCCTCCGCCATGTATAAAGAAATATAACGCAACCGGGGTCAGGCGATTGCCTGACCCCGGTTTTATATAAGTAATCCTATTTACAGCACCAGGAAGGTACAGCTGCCCGGAGCCAGTTTCACCGTTCCGGCATTCTGGTACGAACCGGTCAGCGCCGGCAGTCCATCGTTCTCCTCCAGCCGCAGCTCTCGGCCGTTGAGCAGCATCGTACGGCTGCGCAGCTTGCCGTTGCCGCTGAGGGTATAGCGCATGGCATCCTGAGGGATATCCACGAAGGTGGTCTCATTGGAATTGTTGATAATCAAATACACCACCCCGTCCTTGCCATCCCTGCGGCTGTGGCAGTAGACGTGGGCACCCTCCCGGATAGGCTCATGGGTATCGTAGACGGTCTTGCCCATCAGCCGGTTCCACAGCAGCACCGCAAAATAATTGGGCCGAGGCTCAAATGTGCCGTGCTTCAGGAAGCCATAGTCGGAGGAAGCAAGGGTATTGTGGAAAATCACGCCGTCGGTGATGGTGGCAAATTCTCCTAGCTCATTAAGGGTACGGGGGACATCGGCATAGGTGGACGCCCATGTGTTGCCGCCGCAGCCGGCATCGCCGGATTCGGTGACCCACATCTGACCACCGGGGACGTATTTATCTCGTCGAGCGGTGTACTGCCGGGCGCAGCTTCCGGCCACCCCCAGATATTGCTCAGTCAGCACTGCGCTGAAGGGCCAATGGCCGCCCATAGCCTGTCCACGCTCGGATACGCCGTTGTAATAATGATAGCTGAACACGTCCATTTTGGACTGATAGTCTCCCAGAAGGGCCTCGGTGGTAACGATATCATAACCTGCCGCCATGCCACCGCCAGCGCCCTCAAGGGTGCCGAACATATCGATGTCGCCCACGGTACAGGGGCCGACGAACAGGCACTCGGGGTAGTTTTCTTTCAGCCACGCACCGAAACGGTCGTGGTCCCGAGCATGGTCAGCAGCAGTGTAACCCTTGGGCAGGCCGCTGAGGGCAATCAGGTTGGGTTCGTTGGTGAACTCCGCCGCACTAATTGGCACACCGTACTCCTTGGAAGTGCGGAACAGCAAATCCGCCTGCTCAAAGGGCATCGGCTCGTCGGCGGAATGAATACCGGGGCAATTGGCGATAGACACCAGCAGCTTGCCGTTGACGGCCTTGACGAAGTCCAACAGGCTCAGCCATTGGGCTTTGGTCAGTACATTCTGGAAGCCCTCAGGCACCACACCGCCGGTGTGACCGTCGAAATCGTAGTAGGTCTTGTTGGCCCATGTGCCGGACACACGAACCCACGCCGGCCCCAGCTCCCGGGCAAGATGAATCAGCCGAGGATTTTGGGTGTCGATGGGATTGTACCACTGCTGCAGATTGCCCATATCGGACCAGTTTTTGATAAAGGGAAATGCTTTGGTGCCATCCACCTGCGCATCGGTGTAGGCCTTCCAGAAGGTACCGCCGGTGACTTCCGTCATCTCCACGTTGTAGGAGACCAGACGCTCATCGATGGTGCGCAAAGCGGTCAGCCTGGTGGGATCAAGTTTGACGAATTGTGACATGGATAACACTCCTTTTTTAGTATATATACATTATATACCAACTGAATATAAAAAATCAAGAGACAAAAAGCCCCATCTGTGACATTGGGTTACAAATTTTGCATAATCAAATTGTGCAACTTATAACATTTCCTCCACATCAGGAAACAGTGGGTGGGTCAGCAGACGCACCGCCGTTTCCGCCATCTGCGCCACCGGCTCCACATATCCGTTGTGATGCCAGCGGAGCACCAGTGCCATCAGACCGCTAATGGCGAACATGGTCACGGACACACGATTTTGATCGGCCTCCCGGTCCAGCAGGCGGGGCGGCAAGGCGTTATTTAGCGTGGCGTTGGTGATGCACCGCTGAATCAGCATTGCCGACAGCCCATTGCGCTCCATCGCGTCCATCAAAACCTTTTCCCTACGGAAAAACTCAAAAAACGTCTCCAACTCCCCTTGAATCGTTCGCTTTTCGCCGGTGCGCACGCTGGCAGTAAAGCTCTCGTAGCCCATAAGGGAGTGATCAATCAGTGCCTCCAGTGCCCCGTCCTTGCCGGAAAAATAGCGGTAAAAGGATTTACGGGGAATGCTCATTTGGTCGCAGATGTGTGTGACGGAAATCTCATCGTAGCGCCTGACAGTCATCAGCGACAGCAGGCCCTGCTCCAGCTCATGCTGACGTTTTGCCGCACGTTCCGATTTACATTGTCTGTACATCATATCCCCCCTTTTTTTATACATATAGTATAGCAAATCGAAGATAAAATCAAGCTGTTTGTGGATAATATCCAATTTTTACATCTTCCTGACTCCCACAATCGCATCCATTGTCATCCCTGGCCCAACTTCGTTTTCCAAGACATTGCCATGAACAAAAAAACCGGAGCTGCTTACACAGCTCCGGTTCTTCCTTTTCAATTAGGCGTTGCGCATCTGAGCGAAGCACTCGCTGCAGTACACGGGACGGTCGGACTTGGGCTCGAAGGGAACCTTAGCCTCGCCGCCGCATGCAGCGCAGGTAGCGGTGAAATACTCACGGGGGCCACGAGCAGCAGCCTTGCGAGCGTCACGGCAAGCCTTGCAGCGCTGGGGCTCATTCTGGAACCCG
>JAZQIN010000187.1:0-2390 GCA_045541155.1 Faecousia sp. | reverse complement strand
GCGGTGTGAGGGTACGAGTGGCACGCTCTGCGACTTCGACCTCTTCAGCGGAAGTATAATAGGCAATGGTTATAGAGGGGCGTTTGGCGGAATCGGAGTAGTCGGCGGAGTAGAAGGCGTTATAGTCTTCGACGGTTTCGTTGGTATAGCGCATCATGATGCCGTAGTTGGCGTTCTGCCCCCCCGGCTCTCGCCGGGGGGGTGACGGAGTCAGTCTGCAGGAGATATTTTGGTGATTGATGTTTTTTTCTTGCAGATTAGCATCAATGATACAGCGATTCCAATAATCAGTGCAGGTATAATCCACCAAAGTGCGACGAGGGGTGATTTGTCATTCGCTGTATAATTTGTCAGTGAATATGGTGCTAGTGCGGATTGGTCCAGCGGCGCTAGGCCGTCTGGTGTCCGGTTATCATATGACTGCTTAGCCATTTCATAAAATTCCTTCCTCGGAACAAGATATTCCTTACCGTGAAAATCCAGGAGGTACAGATAATCGCCTATGCTGGTTTCATAGTAGATTATACAACAATGCTCAATTAAATCAGCCAAATAGATTGTTTTATTAACGGCTACATCATCCCCTAAAGGTTGGAAGATACGCTCATTATCATCACGCAAATCCCAAAAACGCTCACCATAGGAGCCTCTGAAAGTGTCCGTATTATTGTCTGGAATGGTTTTGATGGTTAGTGCCGCATCACCCTCCGAGGCCGAGAAATAAACTGCGGTTTCCGTGGGCCAACTATTAGACATTGCTTCATCCAATGAGTTTCCCTGTCCAAACTCGATTAGAAACATTCCATAGTATACTCGTATGACTTCATCCTGAGGGGCAAGAGAAAGCTGGGCTTTGGTGTCCTCTCCAATCTTTAGCGAGTCCGGTACGGATGAAGTTGCGAATACAGGTAATGGAACAGTGATAAATAACAGTACTAAGAATGTAATGATTCTTTTCATTATTATTCTCCTTTAGTACAGCGTAATCTTGTCGCTCAGAGAGTCGCCCACCGCTGTAGTATAGGCGTCCCAGAAATAGCGAAAACCTCCTGTAGTATGATCGCATATTTCTTGGTAAGTCAAATTATAGATTTGATCACTTAGCCCTGTGCCGGTTAAGGGATTAAGAATTAAGAATTGATTTACTCCATCCACTTTTACATACCCATATACCAGGATGGCGTGACCACCTGCTCTGGCATTGGCGAAACTGTCGCCATAATAAAATCCTCTATGAAGAATCAATGCATGGCCATCATCCAGATGATTGGTAAGTGCTTGCTCAGTGAGGATAGTTCCATAGTTAGTATGTACGATATTAATATTGTTTCCTCCAATCCGCTGGTCAAATCATAGTATGTAATTATGCAACCATAAGTGCCAGATGGTGATCGGTATGCTATCTTAATGTTGCGTTATCGTGTTATCATTTTGTGGATTACCTTTTTTTCGTCCAAATCAATCATGTAACGCATACCTAGGGAATCCCAGCAAACGAACAGCTCGTGTCCGTCGATATACGCATCTTTGGAATTCTCTATCAGATATTCTGTAGAACAGACATGGCCAGCGCAAATACCAAATCCAACGTTACCGATTATTTCCGCAATGTTCCAAAGATGGTTGCCGTTGTAGTCGTACGCATTGACGTAATTATAGACTCCATAATCCGGTACATATTCTGGATTAGGGTCTGGCGCATTTCGATAGTGGGGAGAGCCCGTCTGGAGTATGACCATGCTTTTTGTAAAAGAAACATTATAAATAGGATCAAGCGTTTGGATTTTCTTGTCATGCAACATGATTTCTTTGAGCCCATCTACCCAAACAGACCCTTGTCTGCAAGTGTCATTAATAATTGAATAAAAAATAACTCTGTGTTTCATAAATAATTACCTCAAACATTTTTAAAACAATTATACCATCAGGGCAATGCTATGACATCCCCAAACCATTCCGCTTGAGCACGTTGTAGCATTTCAAACTGAACCGCATTAGTACTGGATTTATTTACTATCCCGATGTATACGATTTCTTCAGCAGGCATAGTAACAAAGCTATAATGTGTAGGTTTATTGGGCAATGCATATTTAGCTTGAATCTCCGTAGCAGTCAGCCCCTGAATATCAGAGTACCGCATGAACCACCGTCCTACTTGGTTGGTAGTACCTTCCGTATACACACGTACATAGGTATTTGGTGCAAATGTAGAGATAGTTCCTTTAACCACGGGAGTACCGGGCTTGTAAGGCAAAGGATCAGTCAATCCCTGCTGGGCCAAAACAAGATTCCTTTCCTCAGCTGAAAGTGTGCTCTTGCCTGAAAATGTGATATTCCTTGCTACATCGTCAATATCATCCAAATAATAAGCCAAGTCATCGTATTGCGAT
>JAZQIN010000186.1:0-4582 GCA_045541155.1 Faecousia sp. | reverse complement strand
GGAGAGAAAATGTCGAAATTCTTCTCTCCCCCAGTCGAAAATCAAAGATTTTCGCCAGCCCCCTCGTCAGAGGGGGCCAAGGGACGGTGCGTACTGTTACACCGCTAAACGATAATTTACCGCAGAAAGTGCTTTTTTGACAGTGGGGAGGGGCGTGCTGCGATGCAGCACCCCCTTTTTATCATATCGTTCTGGTCCATTCGGTGACCAGTAAGCCAGGAATCATCCACACCAGTTCATACAGCAGCACGTTCAGCGGAGTCAGGTAGTCCGTTCCGCCAACCCATGCCAGTGCGCCCATAATCATCAGACCGATGATGCCGCCAATCATATGAATCGCCACACCGGCACGCATGGAGCTCCTCAATGCCCGGGCACCGGTCAGGGCAAAGGCTCTGGGCGCCAGCCCGTCCTTGGTCATCAGGGCCACCACGGTTTCGTCTCCGGTCAGCTCCCGTTTCGCCAGCGTCTGTCGGGTCTGCCGGTCCGGAAACGCCATCCGCCGTGTGCTGACATGGAACCGGCTCTGGATGAATTCCTCGGTGAGCATGAAGTCCTCGCACACCGCCACCGGGGTCAGCTTCCGGTCACTGCAGAGGGTGCGCACGCCTGCGGCGGAGGATTTGGCCTTGCCGTAGGTCACGGCGAATACACCGCACAGTTCCCCGTCAATGGCGCAGTATACTGCCCGGTCGATTCGGGTCCCGTCGTCCATAAATACGCCCATTTCCTGCATGAACTGCAGCGTACCCACCAGCACGGCTTCGCCTTCAATCTCGCCACCGATGCCACCATTGCCGTAGCAATTCAGGTTCTCCACCGGGTAGGCATAGCCGGAGCGGCTTTCCAGCAGCCGGGTGAACAGATTTTCCAGCGTACCGCCGTTGGCGCAGATGAGGGCTGTGGCGTAGGCCACTACCTCATCCGGCTCTCGATCGCCATAGAACTTGACGCCGTTGAGCTTTGCTGCACCTGTAGGGAACAAATCCCGGTCGTCCAGCGGACAGGCACCACGCTTGCGCACTGCCCGGACACCGTTCCAGCCGCACAGTACGGTGCCCAGCTTGTGCAGACGCTTCTCCAGAATCGCCTTGGGTCGGGCGTTGGACAGGAATGCTGTAGCCGGCATACCCATCAGCAGTGCTCCGGCGCACACTTGCACGCCCACATTGAAGCCGTGGCGCACCGCACCCAGAATGCCCACCACCAGACTGACCAGCAGCACCACCAGTCCATAGCTGTCCAGCACCTTTTCCGGTCTGGAGGGCTGAGCGTAATGATCCATGTAATGCTCCACCTCGCCCCGTCCGGTGAGATAGCCGGTCTTGCCTTCGTACCAGTCCGGTACTGCCGCAACGCTGTCCAGCGTGGTGGCTCGGCGGAGGGTATCCATCTCACCAATCAGGGTACTGCGGCGGTTGTAGGCCGACCACATGGCCAGCGCCATCTCCAGGCAGAACGCCGCACTCACAGGAATCCGCAGATACCGCAGGCTCAGCACCGCATCTACGCAGCATATCACAAAGGTGCATACCAGCAGTGTGTTGGTGGTGAAGCGCAGCCGCAACAGGTCTCCAAGGCCCTCCATCAGCCGATTGCTACCCAGCAGTGCCGACAGCAGCATCCCCAAAAACTGCACGAATACCAGCAGTCGCAGCCGCTCGCCGGATACCAGTCCCCAACCGTAGCAGGCAGTGAACCCTGCGCAGAACAGGAAAATGCCGAAGCACAGCAACATAGACATTTGCAGCCGCCCAAGCCCCTGCTTCATGAGCATATAGTAGATTTTTTCCGGGCCGGCCACCAGCTTGGAGCGCAGCTCCTTCAGCCGGGACTTGGGCCGGAAGATGATGGGCTCCGGGATGGGATAGTCGCCCATGGGCTGGTCGTACTCCGGCTCCCACGTCTCAGAGAAGGGCTCTACCTGCGGTTCCTCCGGTTCCGGTTCCGGCAGGTCCTCCTCCACCGGCTCCGCCACAGAAACAGGCTGGAACCGGGCCGTATCCCGCATATCCGGCGCAGCGGCCTTCACCGCCTGCTGGATTTTATCCAGCCGGACCGTATCACCACTGACCGGCTCCGGATATTCCTCCGGGTGGTCGGTGAACTCCTGCAGGATGTCTTCCAGATTAAAATCGTGATTATTTTCCATATTATCCTCCCAGTCGCTGGCGCACCGCCTCATACAGCAGAATCGATGCGGCAGCAGAGGCGTTCAGCGAGGAGATTTTTCCCTTCATGGGGATGTGCACCATCACGTCACAGCTCTTGCGGACCAGCTGGCTCATGCCGTCACCCTCGTTGCCGATGACGATGGCGGTGCCGTCCTTCAAATCTGCCTGATACATGGGGATGGACCCTTCCGCAGCGGTTCCGAAGACCCAGACACCCCGTTTTTTCAAATCTTCGATGGCGGCGGTGATGTTGGTCACCCGGGCCACCTTCATATACTCCACCGCACCGGCAGAGGCCTTAGCCACCACCGCTGTCAGCCCCACACTGCGCCGCTTGGGAATGATGACCCCGTGGGCACCGGCACACTCCGCTGAACGAAGAATTGCACCCAAATTATGGGGATCGGTCAGTTCGTCGCAGATTACAATCAGGGGCTTTTCACCACGGGCCTCTGCCTCGGCGAGGATATCGTCGAGGGTGGCATAGTCATGAGCAGCCGCCAGACAGATTACGCCCTGATGGGCGTGGGTGGCGCTCATGGCATCCAGCTTCCGCCGATCCACCGGCACCACCACAGCACCGGCCTCCTTGGCCTGCGCCGCAAGTCGCTGCAACCCCCGGTCCGTATCGCCAGCGGCGATGAACACTTTGTCGATGGTGCGTCCGCTGCGAAGGGCCTCGGTTAGGGCATTGCGTCCCTCCAACTGGCCCTCAATTTCCACAGGCAGCTCCTGCTGACGAGGTCTGCGCCGATTATCGTTCATGTAATCCACTCCCAGTTATAGTTTCTATCATTATATCAGATTTTTTTCGTAACCTCAACTGGTATTTTTGCCATGGATGGGATTTTGCGCCAGCTTTGAATTATCGTTTACACGACTACCGCAAAAACAAAATACCCTGTCATTCTGAGCGAGCGGAGCGAGTCGAAGAATCCGTTTCCTCTATGCATCATAAGGAATACGGATTGCCACGGCCCTTCGGGCCTCGCAATGACATACGTTGTTTATAATGTTGTGCTTACTGCGCTAAACAATAATTTATATTTCTGCTACGAGCACTGGTCCAGCAGGGTTTGCAGATGTTCTGCGAATTTGTGGATATCATGGGATCTGGCCCACTGCTCCGCATCCACAAGGGAGGGACGATAGCTGTCCGCATCCGAAAGATAGGCCTCCACAGCCGCCTGCAGTGCCGCATCCGTGTTGTCCACGCACCAGCCGTACCGGCCATTCTGTGTCACATAAACACCGCCTACGGTATTCGTGGTAATCACGCGGACCCCCAGCAGCATTGCCTCCAGCATGACCAGACCAAAGCTTTCCGAAGTGGAAGGGCAAATCAGAACCTGTGCCTGCCGCAAATAAGGGTAGGGATTGGCTTTTGGCCCCAGCAGGCTCACCCGGTGGGCCATGGCGCAGTTTTTCAGCTCCTCCCGCAGCAGGGGATCGTCTGTTCCGTTGCCCATTAAGTACAGGTGGGCTTGCGGATGTTTCTCCAGCACCTCTGTACACATGAACCGCAATACTCGCTGGAAGCCCTTCTCCGGAGACATTCGACCGATCATGATAAAATTGGTCTTTTCCGGGGCAAAGACTGTATCGCACGCTGCCTGCGCTTTTTCCAAAATGGCCTTACAATCCAGCGGATTGGGGAGTGCGTGGATATTGCTTAGCGAAAAGCACCCACGCATATCCTCGGCGATGGTTTCCGAAACGGTCCAAACCATATCGTAGCGGCGATAAATCCTGCGGCGCAGATGTTTGGCGATTCGTTTTCGGAGGGGCAGACGCTCCGGCATATAGCCCAAATAGTAGTCGTTGTGGAGCCAGAGAATTTTATGGGCAGCGTTGCAGGCGTAGACCGCCTCCTGCACCGACGGACGCAGGACAATCATATAGTCGTAGCGTTCCTTTCCCAGCACCTTTTGATAGGATTTCCCCGGCCATCGGCTTTTCGGAAGCTGCCTGTAGGTCAGCTTTACGTCCTCCGGTATGGCATCCAGTACCGCCCGGCACTGTTCGTCGATAAAACAGATGATTTCGATATCGTAGCGCTTATGCAAGACCTGCAGCGCATCCAGCAGCACCTTCTCGATGCCACCCAGCATCAGCCGGTTTGGCAGGATACAGATACGAGGCCGAGACACCGCGTTTTCACTCATATGAAACCGTTCCTTTCCTGTAGAAGTGGGGCCATTATAACACAAATGCTCACAAAAAATCTACTGGGAATCCAATAAAAACCATCGGGCACCTCTAAAAACTCAATTTCGAGTGGGTGCCCAGGAATTTTGCTTCAAATTATGTGGTAAAAACCGCAGGAATACTGGATGTATTTCAAGGTTTTTATAAGCATAAGTTGGAGCAAAAGAGCGGGCACTTCGCCGAAAGGGAGTTTTTAGAGG